>CAZPXE010000112.1:0-8849 GCA_964590545.1 uncultured Rhodobacterales bacterium
CCCCGGAAGAGGAAGATACCACGGCAGACGTTTTGGCCGGGGTTGAAGCCGCCCCAGACGTTGCAGAGGAAGACCCATCCAACGAGGTTCTTTCTGGCATCGAACGGGTTGAGGATGCCCCGGAACAGGACGAAACAGCGGATGTTCTTGCTGGAATAGACACGACCACTCCGGCCGAGGTCGACGAAGATATGTCCGCCGATGTGCTGTCATCGATCGAGCGTGTCGAGGAGGCCCCCGACACGGATGAGACCGCCGAGGCGCTCGCATCAGTGGAAGCGGTGGAAACGCCCGCTGAGGAAGACGATCAGACGGATGATATTCTGGCCGGGATTGACCCAACAGAGCCGGAAAAAGAGGAAGATCAGACCGACGATATCCTAGCGTCGGTTGAAGCAGTAGCCGAAGACGCGCCCGAGGAAGATCGCGCAGAAGATATTCTGGCCGGGATCGAAGCTGCGCCGGAAGCCGAAATCGTCGATACAACAGATGATGTGCTGGCCAGCATCGACGCGGTTTCCGAGGCCCCCGATGAGGACAGCACCGACGACGTGCTTGCCACGTTGGAACCTGCTGCGGAAGATGCGCCAGCAGAAGACGCGGCTGCGGACGTGCTCGCTGGAATAGAGCACGTTGCCGAAGAAGATACTGTTGACGCGGCTGCCGAGGCACTTGCCTCTATCGACCGGACTGTACCGGAGGAGGCGGCTTCGGGGACTGTTGCGGATGATGTTCTGGCTGGTATCGACACGGATATTGCTGACACCGAAGACAAAGATGACACAGCCGATGTTCTGGCCGGACTAGAAGCTGTCGAACCGGAACTCGAAGACGATCAGACGGATGATATCCTCGCCTCTGTTGAAGCGGTCCCAGAGGCTGCCCCGGACGAGGACGTGACCGAAGACATCTTGTCCGGCATCGAAGCAGCTCCCGTCGAAGAAGAGGAAGACATAACCGACGATGTGCTGGCTGGGTTGGAGCCTGCGCCCGAGGATGCCCCCGAAGTGGATTCAGCTGCGGATATCCTCGCAGAGCTAGACCGCGCAGCACCTATGGCAGAGCCGGAAGACAACACGGACGATATCCTTGGCGGGATCGAACCCGTTGTTGAGGACGCACCTGATACGGACGACACCGCCGATGTGCTGGCCAGCGTCGAAGCGGTGGCCGAAACGGTTGAAGACGACACCAGCGCCGATGATGTCTTGGCCGGTCTGGACGCGGTCGCCGCCGCGCCGGAAGACACAGACATCGAAGACGCGCTCGCCAGTGTGGAAATGCTGCCCGAGGAGGCCGCCCAAGAAGACACGACAGAAGACGTTCTGGCCAGCCTTGATGCCATTGCAGGTGAAGACGACGCGGAGGAGGATTTAACCGCGGAAGTCCTTGCCGGGATCGAGGCCGTCGCAGATGTGGCCGAGGTGGATGACACAACCGATATCCTAGCCGAGCTTGAGCAAGTCGCACCTGCCGAGGTGGCAGAAGATCCGACTGCCGACATTCTGGCCGGTATCGACATGGCGCAGCCCGAGGTCGCGCAAGAGGACAGCGCCGAGGATATTCTTGCCAGTCTCGACGCCCCGGATGTGGGCGAGGTTGTGACAGCGGCTGCCGCCACAGCTGCGGTGCTTGGAACGATCGATTTGGTCGAAGACGCCGTCGAAGGTGATGACCTTGACGACATTCTGGCTGGTATCGACGACGCGCCTGTTGAGGCTGGCGCGGACGAAGACGATTTAGACGACATCCTTGCCGGGTTGGAAGATGCGCCTGCGGCTGAAGAGGCCGGGGATGATCTGGATGATATCCTTGCTGGATTGGAGGATGCATCTGAGCCGGAAGAGGCTGGCGAGACCACCGATGATGTGCTGGCCAGCTTGGAAAGCGTAACCGAGGCGGAGGAAGTCGACTCGGCCGACGACATACTGGCGGGCCTTGATACGGTTGACACGGGCGCGGACGATGCCGGTGACGATTTGGATGATATCCTCGCGGGGCTCGACGCCGCTGATGACGCGCCAGTGGATGATGGCGATGATTTGGACGATATTCTGGCCGGGTTGGAAGACGACACGAGCGACGCTGATGCACCGGATACCAGCGGTGTGGACGATGTTCTTGCCTCCTTGGACGCGCCTGCTGGGCCTGCCGGGGCGGAAGAGGACGATCTGGACAGTTTGCTGGCCGATCTGAGCGGGGCGGATGAACCGGATGCAGACGTAGAGGCGGATGATCTCGAATCGCTGTTGGCAGAACTCGACGCCCCTGACGCATCGGAGCCCGACGATGATCCGGGCGATGATCTGGATGCGCTCCTTGCGGATTTGGATGCTGACCCGGAACCGGAAGTCACCGTCGATGCTGCGCCTGAGGCCACAGATGGCGATGATCTGGACGCACTATTGGGCGATCTGGACGCGGACGACATCGCTGCGGCGGACAGCGATGATGCGGGCAGCGGTGATCTGGACGACCTGCTCGCAAGTCTCGAAGATGATGACGATGATGCAGAGGATGATGACCTGAACGCCCTTTTGGCCGAGTTGGAAGGGCCTGCTGATGACGCGCCCGAACCGGTGGCCGAGGACGAGGTTGATGATCTGGATGCGCTGCTGGCTGAACTTTCGGACGATGAACCGGAAGCGGATGCTGGGGACGATCTGGATGATCTCGACGCGCTTTTGGCGGAGTTTGGGGATGATGATGGCAGCGATGAAGCTGCGGAAGGAGAGGCTATGTCTGACACAGCGGCAAGCGGCGCAGCAAGCGCGCCCAAGACGTCGCCTTTTGGCTTCGTCTCAGCGCCACGCCCAGATCGCGGCAGTTTGAACCGGGGCAAGTTCCGCATGGCGATTTTCGGTGATTTTACCGGACGGGCTGCACGCGGCATGATGGAGACGGGCGATGCCTTGGCGGCGCGCGCGCCCATTGAACTTGACGTGGACACGGTCGAGGAGGTGATCGAAGGCTTCGGCACCACGCTCACCCTGCCGATCGGCAAGGATGGCATGGGGATTGAGGTGAAGCTGAAAGAGCTTGATGACCTGCACCCGGATGAACTCTATGATAACGTTGAGATTTTCGATGCTTTGTCGGGCCTGCGGCAACAGCTTGGCATAGGCTCGATGGCCGAAAAGGCGCGGGAACGCTTGAAAGGATGGAGCGAAGAGTTCGGCACGCCAATCAAACTGCCCAAAACGTCGGCGGCAACAAGTATTCCAGCCAATAAAAAGCTGAGCGATTTTCAGGCGCTGATTGGCGATACATCAGGAAGCCTGACCCAAGCATCGCCTGCAGATGACCTGATCGCGCGCATTGTCGGCCCGCATATCGTCAAAGCGCCCGATGCGGGGGCCGCTGATATGCTGGGCGCCGTCGATGAGGCGCTGAGTTCCGCGATGCGGCTCGTCCTGCACCACCCGGATTTTCAGGCGATTGAGGCGCAGTGGCGCTCGCTTGACCTGCTGGCGCGGCGGATTGAGACCGATAGCAAGCTGCAAATCGTGCTCTATGACATCTCTGCCGAGGAACTTGCCGCCGATCTGGCCGCCCACGAGGACCTTGGGGACAGCGGGCTTTATAAGCTGCTGACCGATGTGCTGGACCCCGAAGAAGGGGCGGGCGGGTTCTCGGCCCTGTTCGGGATGTATACGTTCGAAGAAACCCCGCCCCACGCGGAATTGCTGGCGCGCATTGGCGCGGTGGCCGCCCATGTGGATGCGCCCTTCTTTGCTGCGATGACGCCGGGCTATCTGGAAACCGCCAAAGAGGACCGCCACCCGTTGGTGGCCGAGGCTTGGGACACGATGCGCAGCTTGCCCGAAGCGGCGTATCTGGGCCTTGCCGCGCCGCGCTTCCTGCTGCGCCAGCCCTATGGCAAGAAAAGCGATCCGATATATCCGTTCGAATTTGAGGAATTCACCCCGCAAGCGGGCCTGTCGAGCATGCTTTGGGCGAACCCTGTGGTGCTTGTGGCGATCCTGCTGGCCGGGACCTATAAGAAAGATGGCAAGGCGATGGACCTTGGCACCTTGATGTCGCTGGGCGAGATGCCATTTCATTATATGACAGACCGCCATGGCGATCAGGTCGCGCTGCCCTGTACCGAGCGGAATTTGACCACGGATCCGGCCCAAGTCACCCTAGCGCGCGGATTTATGCCGGTGCTCTGGATCAAGGGGCGCAACGAAATCCGGCTCGGCTCGTTCCGTTCGGTTGGCGGAGGTGAGATCACGGGGCCGTGGTCCGGCGAAGTGCCCGCCCCGCGTTCGTTGCCGGGCAGCGCCCAAATGACGATGTCCGCTGACATGCCGGTTGGCGGGGGCCAAGATAATACCGAAGCCAGTTCTGCCGCAGACGACGACACTGACCTTGACGATCTGCTGGCGGAATTCGACGATGAAACTGATGCTGATGAGGACGGGGATGATGATATGGATCCTGAACTCGCAGCCTTGCTGGAGGGATTGTGATGAAAGATACGTCTGACATGCCTGAGCGGTCTGAACAGCCGCAGGAACCGCCGATCATTATCGTCGGGATCGACCGAAAATCCTTCTACCTTTACAAGGGCGAAGAATTCATCAATCAGCTACTTCTTGCCGATGGGGTTTATCCCAAGCCCGTACTCTGCGTAAATTTCGACACTGTCTTGGACGCAAGGCGCGTGATCGGCGACTCGTTTTCCACTGGGTCTTGCTGGGGTATTAATCCAGAGATCATCGCCCGCATGCGCGATACTAAGACGTTGATTGAAAAAGACGCATAAACGCGCAGCTTGCGCGGAGGATGATTTGAGATGGCAGACGAAATTGACCTTAAGAACCGAAAGGTGCGGATGGAGGGCTCTTATAGCTCCAAGCCGATCAACCTTAAGAACGCGCGTGTCGCCGAAGCGCTCAGCACACTGACCGAGACGACCATCGAGTTCATCTCGTCGAAGAAAGACATCGACCTGCAAGATCTGCTCGGCTCGGAAATGGTTCTGGTGCAGGGGTTGGAGGACGAGTCAGAGCGGTTCTTCACCGGTATTTGCGTTTCGGTTGAGTATATGGGCCTCTATCGCGGCTCAGACCACTTTGTCGCGGAAGTGCGCCCATGGCTGTGGTTCCTGAACCGCACGCAGGAGTCGCGGATTTTCCAGAACCTGTCGACGGTCGACATCATCACCGAAGTACTGAGCGACTACGGCTATAGCGGTGATTTGGAAAAGAAGCTGTCCGGGTCATACGAAGAACGGGAATATTGCGTTCAGTATCGGGAAACAGATTACGATTTCATCTGCCGCCTGATGGAAGAGGAGGGGATTTATTTCTTCTTCAAGCAGGACGAAAAGAAGCTGAAAATGGTGATCGCGGACGGCATCTCTGCTCATAAGCCGACGCCAGATGGGCCGGAGTTGGAGTTCCATTTCCCCGAATCCGGAGGCTATCGCCGCAAGGAAGACCACGTCTTTGATTGGGCGCAGGGCACGCGGGCGCGCTCGGGCAAGGTCACGCTGATCGACTATGACTTCGACAAGTCCACGTCAGATCTGAAATCCGTCAAGAACATCGCCAAGGGCGATTTCGATAAGAAAGATCGCGAGATTTACGACTATCCCGGCCATTTCAAAACCACCGGGCTTGGCGACAACCGCGCACGGGTGAAGATGGAGGCCGAGGCGGTCAAGCACATGATCTCGCGCGGGGAATGTAACATTCGCACGATCGGCGTGGGTCAGACCTTCAAGCTGAAGGATCACCCTAGGGTCAAGAATTCGGAAGAGCATCTGATTGTTTCGGCGACCCATTACATGAAGATCGACGCGGACTACGAAGATAAACAGACCAAGAAGCCGATCCTCAGCAAGACGCGCGAAACCGAAGTGACGTTCGACAAAGAAGATCAAAAGGACACTTTCCGCTGTATGTTCGAAGTGATCCCCAAGAATGAGCCGTTTCGCGCGCCGCAGCAAACCCCGTGGCCCGTTATACCGGGGTTGCAAACCGCGGTCGTCACCGGCCCGTCGGGCGAAGAGATATACACCGACAAATATGGCCGTATCAAAGTGCAGTTCCACTGGGACCGGCTTGGCAAGAAGGACGAGAATACCACTTGCTGGGTGCGCTGCGTCATGCCTTGGACCGGCAAGAACTGGGGCATGTTCTCGATCCCGCGTATCGGCTACGAGGTGGCGATCCAGTTCGAAGAAGGCGACCCGGACCGGCCGATCTGTACAGGCATGATCTATAACGATCAGAACATGATGCCCTATGCGATGGACGCCAACAAGACGCAGACCGGCATCGTCACACGCTCCTCAAAGGACGGAAATACAAACACGTTCAATGAGCTGGTGTTTGAGGACAAGATCGAAAAAGAGTTCGTCCGCCTGCAATCGGAACGGGATTACAAAGAAACGATCAAGAACAACGCCGAGATTACCATCGGGCTTGAACATCAGGACCCCGGCGATCTGACGCAAACCATCCATCACACCAAAACAGAGACGATCAAAACCGGCGATCACCTGTTCACGGTCGAGGAAGGCAATCAGGAAATCTTCATCAAGACGAACCACACCGAAGCGGTTGAGGGCACGTCGGATACAACGATCAAAGGCAGCACCACACTCACCATCGAAGAGGGCGATTTGTCCAAGACCGTATCAATGGGGAGCGAAACTCATACGATTTCGGCGGGTAATTACACACAAGATGTCGAAAGCGGCGACGTCAACCGAACGGTTGGCAGCGGAAGTGAGAACTTGACCATTTCTTCGGGTGACTACACGATTGACGTGAGCTCAGGCAGCGTCGCCATCACCGCCGGAACCGAGATTAGTCTGACCGTGGGCGGCAATTCCCTGACGATTGATATGTCCGGTATCAGCATTTCCGGCACGATGGTATCGATGGAAGGCACGGCCACGGTCGATGTCGCCTCACCCATGACAACCGTGTCCGCCGACGGGGTGCTGACCCTCGATGGCGCGACAACGATGATTAACTGAGGCGCTTCATGTCCGAGAGATTTGCAAAACTCCATAAAGTGCCCGAACAGCCCGCCGCGCGGTTCCTGGCGGCAGCCAATGCCAAGATCAAGACCAAGCTGCGCGCCCCGGCGAATGCTTCGGTCGAAACCGTTTTGGCCGAGTTGGAAGGCGCACAGGCCCAGGTTGACATGTTACGCGTTATCTCCACCGCGCTGCCCGCAAGAGAAGCGGTTTGGTGGGCGTGCCTGGCCGCGCGCGATGTGCTGTCAGAGGGCGAATCCAATATCTGCCTTAAGGCCGCAGAAGCTTGGGTCTTCGATCCCACCACCGAAAACCGCCAAAAAGTGCAAATGGCGCTCGAAGCCGCTGATCCCGGTGACAAAACTGTGCTCAGCGCGACAGCTGCGCTCTACGCCCCCGGAAACCTAGGCGATAGTGAAGAAATGAAGGACATCCCGGCCCCGGTAGGTATCGTGGCCAATTGCGCGTTCGGCATGAATCTGAAGTCCTTGAAAGTGGATAAAAATCCTGAGGCACGATTGGATTTGCTGATTGACCGTGCGATTGATATTGCTCGGGGTGGAAATGGAAAAATTGAACCGGCCACCGCGCCGGACACGGCAACTGAAGGAGCCACCTGATGCCCGGCCCTCCTATGGCACGTGCAGGAGATATGCATGTCGGCCCGACCTGTACGGTCACCGGCCCGATGCCCATCCTGCCGCCTTGCGCGCCAACAGTATTGGTTGGCAAAATGCCCTGCGCGCGTGCGACCGATCTGTGCATTGGCGTCATGCTCTCTCCTGCCGGCGTTCCGGTCCCGACGCCCCCGCACCCGATTGCAAAAGGGTCTGGGACGGTATTGGTTGTGAAAATGCCCGCTGCACGAATTGGGGATACGTGCGGGATGGGTGGCACGATCATTCAGGGCGAGTTCACCGTGCTAGTTGGGGGTTAAGACAAGAACGTAGATGTCAGTGACGCTTCAATTTCAGTCGACGGGCAGTATCCCCGGAGACGGACAACCCATTCGTATGAATGGTGTCAGCCTGACCATGGGCCGCAGTCCGGAGAACGATTTGGTTCTGCCGGATCCAGATCGCGTGCTGTCCAAACGCCATTGCATGATCGAAGATCACAATGGCAATGTCGTGGTGGTCGATATCTCGACCAATGGCACTTTTCTCAATTACGGCAAACTGCCGCTTGGCCCAACGCCGACGCCGCTGAATGACGGCGACATTTTATCTGTTGGCCCGTATGAGCTGTTGGTGAGCATCGGCTCAGCCGACACCAGCGACATTATCGCGGACCCGCTTGCGGATGATCCTATCTCGCACGGCTTTGCTGCGAACGCGCCCTCAGCGGCGGAACTGCTGGACGCGCCCGGCGATGGCGGCGACTTCCTTGATGATCTGCTCGGCGGACGCGAAGCCCCGGCAGGTCCGGGCGCAGTCAACAGAGCCGAGCCGGACGATGATGGCCTGCTGCCACCCCTTGGCGACGACGATCCACTTTTGCCACCGCTCGAAGACCCGATTGCGGGGCAGGGGGCGAGTATGCAAATGCACGCTCCCTCGGCGCAGGATGCGTTTTCGGTCCCGCAAGCCAGCAGCGGCGGCGGTTTGATCCCCGATGATTGGGAAGATGACCTGATGGGCCCAGCCACGGGCGGACCGATTGGCGACGCGGGCGATCCATTTGCCGTCTCAGGACAAGCGCAGGCCACACCGGTCGAGCAAATCTCGGCGGAGCCTGCCCAAGCGCCGGTCGACAAAACACTTCGCGGCGCTCCTGTTGTTGCGGACCCGACCGCGCCACCGGCCCGCCGCGCCGGGGCAGCGGACACTGCCCCGCCCGCCGCGAATGT
>CAZPXE010000113.1:0-8826 GCA_964590545.1 uncultured Rhodobacterales bacterium
ATCAAACGAAAGACACTCGAAGCGCGACGCTTGCATCACCGCCAGCACGCCGCATGATCAAACAAACCGGATAAGCCAAACCCTCTCTTAGTTTAGGCCCCCATTGGTCCCAAAAACCTGACGACGGACACACATGGGTCAACTCTCAGTGACAGTTTATGGGAATACTGGGTCAGCTGTCAGTGACAATCAACAATTCGGGCCGCTGTCATCACAGACTACATCGGACATCCGCGCCGGTATATGCGTGAGGATGGCCAAACTGATACAAAGAAGAACCGCGCACCGGCTGATCATTGTAAAAACCTAACGGCGCAGAATCTAGAGAGTGACTGCTTTATGACACGCTTTGCGCAAAATTTCCTGAACCATTCGAGATCGCCCAGCTACACGGCACTAGCCAAGCGCATACCCGACGCCGCGCACGGTGCGCAGGGGGTCAGAGCCGCCATGTTGGGAGAGCGCTTTGCGCAGACGGCCAATGTGGACATCGACCGTGCGGGTATCGACGAAGAGATCCCGTCCCCAGACGCGGTCGAGGAGCTGCTCACGGCTCCACACGCGGCCCGGCTTTTCCATGAAGGTGGTGAGCAGCCGGAACTCCGTAGGCCCAAGTTTTAACTCGTCCTCGCCACGCGTGACTTTGTGCGTCTCTCCGTCCAGAATAATATCGTCAAACGTAAGTTGTTGGCCAAGCGAAGAAGGCCGCACGCGGCGCAGCTGGGTCCGCACCCGCGCCATCAACTCGACGACCGAATAGGGTTTGACGACATAGTCGTCCGCGCCCGTTTCCAGCCCGCGCACTTTGTCCACCTCTTCAGACCGTGCAGAAAGCATGATCACGGGGATAGAGCGTGTCTCAGGCTTGATTTTAAGACGTCGGCAAACCTCGATGCCAGATATGTTGGGCATCATCCAGTCCAGCACAACGATGTCGGGCGCATCTTCGGCGATGACTAACAGCGCTTCGTCGCCATCTCTTGCACGGCTTACAGCAAAGCCTTCAGCCTCAAGATTATAGGCCAATACTTCCAACTGAGCCGGCTCATCCTCTACGACCAAAACACGCGGCTGATCAATGGACATCTCGCAAACCTCTTTAGCTTGGCAGTGAGGTTTTATCGCCTTTCGGGCGGGCCTCTTCGGGGATCGATCCGGTGACAAGATAGACGACCTGTTCCGCGATCGAAGTGACATGATCGCCCATGCGTTCAATGTTCTTGGCAATGAAATGCAGGTGCATACAGGCGGTGATGTTGCTGGGGTCTTCCATCATGAAGGTCAGGAATTCACGGAACAGCGCGTTATACATCTGATCAACTTGGATATCACGATCGATCACATCCTGAGCAAGCTCAGCGTCGCGTGCGACATAGGCATCAAGCACGTCTTTAAGCATCCCCTCAACCTCTTTGGCCATGCGGCGCAAGGCGCCCGCACTGCCATTCACTGGCTCCATTTGGGACAAGACACCTGTGCGCTTGGCGAGGTTTTTGGCGTAATCCCCAATGCGTTCCAGGTTCGCGCTCACTTTGATCACCGAAAGCACGAGGCGCAAATCGCTCGCAGTTGGCGCGCGCAAAGCAATAACGCGCGCAGCCTCTTCGTTGATGGTTTCCTCAAGGGCATCGATAGCTTTATCGCCTTGGCGCACTGCTTCTGCACGCTCCTCGTCACGCGTTTCAAGGCTGATCGCCGCCTCTAGGATGGCGTTTTCAACTAGCCCGCCCATTTTCATGATCTGTGCTTGGATCGCTTCCAAATCACGGTCGAAGGCGGATGCAATATGTTGCTCGGTCATGTTCAACTCCTTAGCCGATACGGCCAGTGATGTAGCTTTCGGTGCGCGGATCGACGGGATTGGTAAAGATCGTGGAGGTCTCACCAAACTCAACAAGATTTCCAAGGTGGAAGAAGGCCGTCTTCTGGCTCACCCGCGCCGCTTGCTGCATAGAATGGGTCACGATCACGACTGAGTAGCTCTTGCGCAACTCGTCAATCAATTCCTCGACCTGAGCCGTGGCAATCGGGTCTAGGGCCGAGCACGGCTCGTCCATTAACAGCACTTCGGGTTCTGTCGCAACAGCGCGTGCGATACAAAGGCGCTGCTGCTGGCCCCCTGACAAGCCCGTTCCGGGCGCATGCAGGCGGTCTTTGACCTCGTCCCAGATCGCACCGCGACGTAGGGCATTTTCCACAATGTCGTCCAGATCGGCTTTGTTCTTGGCGAGACCGTGGATTTTCGGGCCGTAGGCCACATTATCATAGATCGATTTAGGAAACGGATTGGGCTTTTGGAACACCATGCCAACCTTGGCGCGCAGCTGCACAGGATCGACATTTGAATCATAGATGTCCTCGCCATCGATCAAAATGTCACCCGTCACACGGCACACATCAATTGTGTCGTTCATCCGGTTGATGCAGCGCAAGAACGTCGACTTACCACAGCCTGACGGGCCAATGAACGCCGTCACAGTCTTATCTTCAATTTCGACACTCACATCCTTGATGGCATGGTTGTCACCATAAAAGACCTGTACGTCTTTAGCTGCGATCTTGACCTCGTTGGTGTCCACTTTTCTCTCCACAATTCTCATATCATTCATTGTATCGCTCCCTACCACCGGCGCTCAAATCGACGCCGCAGGATCACGGCAATGGCGTTCATCGTGATCAGGAACAGCAACAGAATGATAATGCCACCCCATGCTTTTTCATAAAATCCGGGATCAGCGCGGCTCGCCCATGTGTAGATCTGCGCAGGCATGGCCGAGTTAGCGTCGGTAAAGCCGCCAACGAAGGTCTCTGGATATTCACGCGCAACAAAGCCAACCATCCCGATAAGCAACAGGGGAGCCGTTTCACCCAAAGCTTGCGCAAGACCGATGATCGTTCCGGTTAGGATACCCGGCATCGCGAGCGGCAGCACATGGTGGAACACCGATTGCATTTTGGACGCCCCAACACCCAGCGCCGCATCGCGGATCGAGGGCGGCACAGCGGCCAACGACGCGCGTGTCGAGATGATGATCGTGGGCAGCGTCATAAGTGTCAGCACAAGGCCACCCACCAGTGGCGCGGACTGCGGCAAGCCTGCAAATTGGATAAATACAGCCAGACCAAGAATACCGAACACGATAGAGGGCACGGCAGCGAGGTTAGAGATATTCACTTCAATCAGGTCGGTCCAGCGGTTCTTTGGGGCAAATTCCTCGAGGTAGATGGAGGCAGCGACCCCAATCGGCAGCGACAGAAAGAGCACTACCAACATCATAAAGAACGAGCCGATCACAGAGGCACCAAGGCCAGCACCGCCGGGATTATCCACGCCAGAATCCTTGCCTGTGATAAAGTTCCAGTTGAACGCACCTTTCACGATGCCCGCCTCTTCAAGCGCGTCCACCAGATCAAGGTCCGTCGCCATCAAAAAGCGGCTGTCCACCAGCGTATCGCGGGTAATCCGCCCATTCCTGTAGCCATCAACGCGCGATGATGAAGCAAGCTCGAAGGACACCGGCGTGCCAATGCGGTCGGGGTTTTCCAGAAAAAAGCTGCGAATGGTGCCGCCAGGCTTACCGACGATCCGCTGGATCGCTTTCTTGTCAAACGCGACTTCCATACCACTGGCATCAAGCTGCTCTGTCAGCGCGTTGGTGAAAATTTTCTGATATTCACCCGTCTTAAGCAGTTTGGATTCAGCCGTATCGAATTGTTCCTGTGTCAGCGTAAATTCGATGTCCACCACCGTTTGCGTAAAGGCGGGAAGCCCCGAGCGTAGAATGGAGGCGAAAAGGAACACGAGAAACAGCAGGCCCACAGCAATCGCGGCCATTCCGTACATGCGAAAGCGGGTTTCAGCGGCGTTGCGCTTGCGCGTGCGGGCATCCTGCGCCAACAGGCTGGATTTTTTCTTCGGGGCGGCAGCGGGTGTCATGTTTACGTCAGTCATCAGTCATACTGCTCCCGATATTTACGCACGATATAAAGGGCAAAGACGTTCAGCCCCAGCGTTAGAACAAAAAGGGTCATGCCAAGGGCGAAAGCCACCAGCGCTTCGGGCGAGGCAAAATCCGCATCTCCCGTGAGCTGGCTCACAATCTTGGCAGTGATGGTGGTCATGGCCTCAAACGGGTTAAGCGACAGCCGCGCCGCGGCCCCTGCCCCCAGCACCACGATCATCGTCTCACCAATGGCGCGCGAAGCCGCCAGCAGGATCGCACCGACGATGCCCGGCAAAGCGGCAGGCAGGATAACCTGTCGGATCGTTTCGGATTTCGTCGCCCCCAGCCCGTAAGATCCGTCGCGCATCGCTTGTGGCACAGCATTGATGATATCGTCAGACAGCGAGGACACGAAAGGGATCAGCATGATACCCATCACGAGGCCCGCCGTCATCACGGCGGTGCCCCCTTGCATCCAGCCCAGCGTGTCCTTGCCAAACATGCTTACCAGCAGCGGGCCAACAGTCAAAAGCGCAAACAACCCGTAAACAATTGTCGGGATACCCGCCAGAATCTCGATTAGGGGCTTGGCAATACCGCGCACTTTTGGGCCTGCGTATTCCGACAGATAGATCGCAGAGAACAGACCGATAGGCACCGCGACCAAAAGGGCAATGAACGAGATATAGAACGTCCCCCACAGAAGCGGCAGCACGCCAAGGTCAGAGGCCCCGCCACGACCAGAAAAGCTGGGTGCCCATTTCGTGCCAAAGAAAAATTCAGCCGCAGGGTAGAGCTTGAAGAATTCGATGGTGTTGAACAGCAGCGCAAACAGGATGCCGATGGTCGTCAGGATCGCAACGGACGCGGCGGCGATCAGCAGGGCCAAAATACCGCGCTCAACGTTGTTGCGGGCGCGGAAATTTGCTGTTGATTTCGAGTAGGCATAGGCAGCCCCCCCCAGCGCGATGAGCAGGACAAGCACGGTCATCAACATCGAGCTGGTCGCATTCAGCGTCCGGTAGAGCTGCGCGCCCTTCAAAACTTCAGGACTGACCGCAGAGCCGAGGGCGACGCCGACCTCACCAAGGAGCTCGCGCACGTCGGAGGTTTCAGTGCTAATGGATGCAGCCTCATCGCGGCTCATGGCACCTTGCGTGACCGCAGTATCAAGACCGTCAGCAACGCGGCGCACATCACTCATCACAAGGCCGATGGAACTGCCCTCAGACACCATCGTGTCTGGCAATGTCGCAAGCACGCGAGAATTCACAAAAAGCGGCTGCGCCAACATCCAGATGATCAGCACCGCAGCAGCGGGAACAATCGCCCACATCGCCACGTTCGCACCGTAATAGACAGGCAAAGAATGCAGATCACGGCGATCTCCGCCCGCACTTTTCAGCGCGCGGCTGCGCCCCAACTGATACCCAACCGCCGCAATCGCAGCGAGGATCACTATGAGCCAAGTAAACGGCATATGGGTTCCAATCGTCGTGACAATTTATGTAGTAAATGCCCCATTTAGGCGCATCAGGTCTTTGGGGTGGAGATGGCGCAACACGCGCCATCCCCGATGTTTCTGGGCTTAGTTGCCGCCCATTGTTGCCTCATCAGCGATAGCTGTCTGCGTCGCCGCCAGCTCTGGATCTGCAACCAGACCGTATGCGGACAATGGGCCGTCTGGGCCAGCAATCTCGTCAGCAACGAAGAAGGATGCAAACTCTTTAAGGCCCGGGATCACACCGATGTGTGCTTTCTTCACGTAGAAGAAGAGCGGACGGGACACTGGGTACTCACCTGTGGAGATGGATTCAGTGGAAGGTGCAACACCGCCCATTGTCGCCACTTTCAGCTTGTCTTGGTTGTTCTCAAAGAATGCCAGACCAAAGATGCCGATGCCATTCGGGTTCGCGTCGATACGAGCGAGTGTTTCTGTGTAGTCACCGTCGATGTCTACCGATGCGCCGTCCTGACGAACGTCGATGCACGCATCTTCTGCGTTATCTTCGGACATGCCGGACGCCATCATTGCTTCCATCGCGCCTGTTGCTTCACAGCCCTCAAGAAGCACTTTGTCTTCAAACACTTCGCGTGTGCCGTGCTTTGTGCCCGGGATGAACGCCATGATGTCCGCCGCTGGCAGGTCAGCGTTGAAATCGGCCCACTGTGCGTGCGGGTTGTCAACGATCGCGCCGTCTACCAGAACCTTGGAGCCAAGAGCGTTGAAGATATCAGCAGGCTGGAACGCTGTGTAGGCAGGACCGTCGATCTGGCTTGCGAAGACGATGCCGTCATAACCGATGCGCACTTCGATGATGTCCGTCACGCCTGCTTCGGCACAGGCTTTGATTTCTTTTTCACGAATGGCGCGGGAGGCGTTCGCGATATCGATTGTGTTTTCGCCAACACCTTCACAGAACCGCTTAAGGCCCGAGCTGGAGCCGCCTGATTCGACCACTGGTGTGGGGAAGTCAGAGTTGTCACCAAAGGCTTCGGCAACTATAGAGGCGTATGGCAGCACTGTGGACGAACCAGCGATTTGAACCTGATCGCGTGCCGCAGCCGTTGTTGCAGCCATTGCAGAAAGGGCCAATGCGGACGTTGCGAGTTTTACGAAAGACATGCGTGTCTCCTGTTTGTACGTTTGATTCTGATCCCCCACGGGAATCTCCCGCTCCGTCTAAGGGGGCTACGTAACAGCTTTGTGACAGTTGCATTACACGTTTATGACAGACAGCGAAATGATTGATTGCCTCTCAAAAACTTCCTTGAATAGGTAGGATAACAGTGAATGTCGTGCCTTTACCAAGCTCGCTTTCAACCCGCAGACGTCCGCGGTGACGATTGATAATGTGTTTGACGATCGCAAGGCCCAGACCGGTCCCGCCAAGTTCTTTGCTGCGGTGGTCATCCGCGCGGTAGAATCGCTCGGTGAGGCGCGGCAGATGGATCGGATCAATGCCCGCTCCATAGTCGATGATCTGGATTCGCACGCCCGGTGCGCGCAGCACTGGTTCGCGGGCACTCTCGATGACCCTGATCATCACACGCCCCCCTGATCCGCCATATTTGATCGCGTTCATAATAATGTTGGTGAAAACCTGTTTGAGCTGATCCCCATCCGCAATAATCGTCACAGGGCTCTCGGGGTAGTCGGTCTCGAATGTGACCGCTGTCTCGCTTGCCAAGTTCTGTAGGGCATGCAGTGTTGAATTCAAAATATCGTTTAACACGACACTTTGCGTCGGCCTCACACGCTCTTCTCCCTCTACCCTGTTGAGCGACATCAGATCCCCCACAAGCCGGTTCATGCGCTCAGCCTCGTTCTGCATAATATCAAGGAAGCGCGCGCTCGCCTTTGGATCATTGCGCGCAGGGCCGCGCAGCGTCTCGATAAATCCCATGAGCGCCGTCAAAGGCGTGCGCAATTCATGGCTGACATTTGCGACAAAATCGCGGCGCATCTGGCTCGCCTGCTCCTTGTCCGTCATTTCCTCAAAGGAAACCAACACAAAGCCTGCTGCGCTTTGGCCCTCCCCTTGCACCATGCGGCAACTGACCCGAAACGTTGTGTCCTGCGCCCCATCATGACTAAGATACTGCGTCGTGCGCGCTATGCCGTCCGCTCGCGTTGCCTCGATTGCCTCAAGAAGCGCGGGCTGGCGCAAAATCGTAACATAATTCTGCCCCTTCGCCTGTTGCCCGATGAGTGTCAGAGCGTCGGGATTGGCCCCGATAATCCGCTCGGAGGCGTCAATCGCAAGGCAGGGGAGCGGAATCGCCGCCAGAAAAGCACTCAGACTCTGATCATTCATAATGAACCTCGCCAATGCAGGTGCTGCCTGAATAGCATCCCCGAACCTACCCCTTAGGGCATCCACAACGCTCAGTCCAACACAGATATAAGCCAGCTCAGGACGTGTGATTGATGTCTGTCCATGAGCGCGCACCAATGAAAGCAAAGCCCCGAAAGCACTGTCACAGCATCTGTGCGCTACTCATCGAGTATTGCAACAGCGCGGGTGAAACCGGCGGAGGCCCCTTTGATCTTCATCGGAAAGGCGCTGACGGTGAAACCTGTTGAAGGCAATGCCTCGAGGTTGGCGAGTTTTTCGATATGGCTATATCCGATATCCATTGACGCGCGGTGCCCTTCCCAAATTATCGCGGGGTCTTTCTCTGCGGCCCAGCGTTGTGCCGTTTCCGAAAACGGTGCATCCCAAGACCAAGCATCCGTTCCGGTTAAACGCACGCCGCGTTCGAGCAGATAAAGCGTCGCTTCACGCCCCATGCCGCAACCTCGGTGGATGTAGTCGCCTTGGCCATAAGCCGCGCCAGCGGCAGTGTTCACAACAACGATGTCCAGCGGTTGCAACCTGTGGCCGATGCGCGAAAGTTCCGCCTCGACCTCAGCCGCGCTCACGACATGACCGTCGGCAAGATGGCGAAAATCCAGTTTAACGCCGCGGTTCATGCACCACTCAAGAGGCACCTCGTCAATCGTCAACGCGCGCTTGCCGCCATCCATTGTTGAGTGGTGGTGATAGGGCGCATCCATGTGGGTGCCATTGTGCGTGCTGAGCGTCATCGTCTCGACGGCCCAGCCTTCGCCTTGGGGCAAATCCTCGGGCGTAAGGCCTGGAAAGAACCCTGTGATCTGCTCGGTAGTTGCCGAGTGATCAAAGTAGGTGATTTCTGGCAACATGATCGGTGGATCAGATGCAATGCCCGCCTCAAGCGTGGCTGATATATCAATGAAAGTTCGTGTCATTCTGCAATCCTTAGCCGCCCCGCAAAGGGGCCTAGCCAACGCAATCAAGCGATCAACCAGCGTCGCTTTGATCCTAAAGAATGATGTGCGAACGGGCGGGCGTCAATG
>CAZPXE010000114.1:0-8816 GCA_964590545.1 uncultured Rhodobacterales bacterium
TGGCTGTGATGGCGCTTGGGTATGTGCTGACGGGCTATGCCGAGCCCTATCACGTTATCCTCGCGCTTGGGCTGTCAAACCTGATTTCGACGGTTGTTGGCAGTCGCCACCTGCTGATGAATGGCGACATAAAACTAGACGGCTCCTTACTGCCGGGTCCCGGTGATTTGGTGATGATCAGCACGTTGGTTCGCAAGATGGCGAGACGGTTTACTTGATGAAAAATAACGATGCAGGTCTTCAGCCTTCGCCCAAAGTGGTGCTGTCCTTTGGATTGGGGCGGCTTCACTTTGTTCAGGCCGCTGAGGTGATTGTGGCTGCGGGCATCAATCTGACCTGTATACAGGGCTGGGTGCCGTCTGCTTCGCGCAGTGACGCCCTGCTGGACCGCCTTGGCGCGCTGATCGGTGCGCCGCATCTATCAAAGGGATTGGGCAAGAGGCGGCTACCGTTTCTTGCCGCCGACAAGAACATCGGAATTGCCTGGCCTGAATTTCTGGCGCAGATCCTGTTCAGGCTTAACCGGCATGTTGGGCTTGCCCGTGGGGTCGCTGCAAGCATTGGTTGGCGCAGCTTTGGCCGCGCGTCAAAGCGGCATCTGAAGGGGCAGGATATCTTTCACGTGCGAAGCGGTGCTGGCAGCGGCGGGGCCATCGCACAGGCGCGGCGCAATGGGGCGGTGGTTCTGGCAGATCATTCCATCGCGCATCCGGCATTTCTCGAACGCCAGTTGCGCGCGGAATTTGAGGCCGCAGATCAGACGTTTTGGATGTCGCCAACGGACCCTTTCTGGGGGCTCGTCTTACAAGACTGCCTTGATGCCGATCACGTTGTGGTAAACTCGCATTTTGTGAAACGCACCTTCACGGATCAAGGCATGAACCCGGGCAAGATTTCCGTCATTTATCTTGGTGTGCGTTCTGATTTTATTGGTCTCAAGCAAAGCTATGCGCGCGAACCCGGCCCATTGCGGCTGCTTTTTACTGGGCAGTTTGGCTTTCGCAAGGGGGCTCACTATCTCATTGATGCTATTGAGAAGCTGGTCGCCGATGGGCTGGACGTTGAGTTGACAGTTTTGGGAGATGCCTCGGAATGCGCGGCTATGGTGGCAACCTCTGGCGTGTCTGAGCGGATCAAACTTTTGGGTTTTGTTCCTCAGGATGCGCTTAAGGATTATCTGCGCGACGCCGACATCTATGTATTCCCAAGCCTTGCAGAAGGATGTGCCTCGTCTTCGATGGAGGCGCTGGCTGCTGGGCTACCAACGATTGCAACCGAGGAAACTGGGCTGCCTTCGCTCCGTGGGCACAGTGCTGAAATTATCGCTTCCAAAAGCGCGGTTGCAATTCAGGACGCAGTGCTAAAGCTGGCCGATGACGAGGGTTTGCGCGAAACATTGGGGACCAATGCTGCAAACCTGATAAAGACAGGGTTCGACTGGTCCGATTATGGGCAGCAAATGGCGGCGCTTTATCGCGATCTGGCCGATAAACAAGCGACACAGCTTTGACATGACCCGCCTAGGAAACTTCTTTCAAATTACCAAGCTTGGATTGGCTTGTTTTCTTTTTGGAGCGCTTTCCACAAGTTTCGTCAGTTTTGGCGGGCAAATTTATTTGTCTGAGCTTGTTGCGCTGCTTGTCCTAGGCCTTGGCGGATTGACCTTTGTTTTGCGCAAACTGAAATCTGTTGAACCGATAATATGGGCCTATGGGCTTATCCTAGTTGGCTTGTTTGCTGCGGATATTGTCAATGGTACTGCTATACCGATCGCCCTGAAGGGATGGGCGACGATTGCATTCACCGTTACCAATACACTCTTTTTGTTTTTTGTGTTGAGTAAGAGTCTAAATAACATATTTTTGATATTAATTGGCACGGCGATTGCTAAGGTGATTAATAAAAACACTGAACTCCAATTTATTGATCTTTCTAAAGACAATTACTTCAAGGCGAACTTGTCTACGATTCTGGAGCCAACCATAATAGTTCTGGTATGTTATCTGTTTCCGCAAAAACGATTGATCTATGTATCGGCGTTTTTGGTTGCCGGAATTGCATTTGTCTTACTCGGAGCCCGCTCTCAGGGTCTTTTGTTCCTTGGTGCGGGTCTTGTTGCGGCCAGTTACAGCTTGCTCAAGGATCGCGCTGCACGGCTTCAGTTTTTGGCACTTCTGCTTGTTGGCGCTTACGGGCTTTATATTGCTTACGTGAATTATGTGCTGTCATTGGGAACAGTCGGGCATGCCTATAACCAATTGGCAGCGCTCTCCAACCCTTATAATCCTTTTGCATTGTTGGCCTATGGGCGTGTGGATGCGCTGGTTGCCTGGCAGGGCATCATGGAGACACCTCTCTTGGGCAAGGGCTCTTGGGCTGCTGACAAGGATGGCATATTTTCGATCCTCAAAGCGGATTTGCTGAAAGTCGAGACGGTATATTTTTCGAGCTATATCACCGCGCACTCGGTTATCCTGACCGCATGGCTTTGGGGGGGCGTGCTGGGGTTGATCGGCATGGTAATTTTGATTTGGAATGTTGTGCGCAGGCTCCAGCTCTGTTTGCTCAAAAGCCCGGCATATCGAGCGCTCGCTGCGTATTTGTTGATCTATTTTGCTTGGCATGTTGCGTTTTCACCCTTTGGCCACTTGCGACTGACCTTCCCGCAGTTGATTGCTTTTGCTTTCGTGCTGGCCGCTCAGATCAAGCAGCAGTCGCCACAGTTTCCCCTGCGTCCAACCAACATGAAACTTGTTTGAGTGCGAGATAGAATGACCAGTACCCACCTTGCCTTTGTCACCACGGGCGACATTGAAAAAATCGCTACCTCTAAGCGCGCTTTTGGGATGGCCCATCCGCTTATGGATTTGGGATATCGCGTGACCATCGTGCTGGAAGACACACCCAACAATCGAATTCGCGCGGAGCTTGAGGCGCCGAGGGCGGAGTTTGCGTGGTTCAAGTCTGCAAAGACATTCGCTGAGCTCAAAGCAAAGCGGAAAATCCTGCGCGATCTGGCCCCTGATGTTGTGTATGTGGGATCCTATGGTTTCAGGAACATGGTGGCTCCTTTTGCCCCTTGTCGCGCAACCTATCTTGTTGAGCATTCTGAATTGGCCTCCGCGATCAAGAACCGGTCAAAGATGCGCAATCTGATCGACTTTACCCTCGAAAAGCTCAGCACATGGGTTTTTGATGGTCAGGTTTGTGCCAGTCGTTATCTGGAAAATTACATCAAAGAGCGGCTGGGAAAATCGCGGCAAAACCGTGTGATCTATTCGCCTTATGCCTATTCGCATGCATCCTTGCTGGGAGAGGGCGCGGCTCAAGTGTCGGCATCTGACACCAAGAAAATCCTTTATATGGGCACGCTCGCACGGAACTATGGCATTCTGGATATTCTGTCGGCTTTTAAGACTCTTAGCAAAGACCGGGATGACATTACCCTTGTGGTGCTTGGAAGCGGTCGTGATGCTGATGCGGCCCGGGAGAGCGCCAAAGAATTGGGGATCGACGCCAAAGTCGATTTCCGCGGTTATGTGAAGGAGGAGGAGTTGCCGTCCTACCTCTCGCAGGCTGATACTTTTGTGGCCCCGCTCTTTCCGACCATACAGGATATCGCGCGCTGCCCGAGTAAGATGTTTATGTACCTGCCGTTTGAAAAACCCGTTGTGACCACAAAAATCGGGGAAGCCGAGGAGTTTTTTGGCGAGGAGTATGAGTTTTACTTTGAACCGGGTTCGGCGGATGGGATGGCTCAAAAACTTGAATTGGCAGTGTATGGTTCTGACAATTGGAGTCCGGGATGGATCGCGGCGGACCATGAATGGACCGCGCGGGCTGCAACCTTTGATGACTGGCTTAAGAGCATCCGGTAGTTTCTCTTCTGCGATTTCAAAAATACATAGATTTGGAAAATTCTGAATGAAAGTTCTGCAACTTACCTCTGGACCCAAGCACCATTTGTTTGGCTTTCATGATCTTGCGATGACCAATCGCGCGGGTCAGGCTTTGGCTCTGGCGGTGGATCATATTGATCGTCCGCCCTTGGGCAACGATCAGGCAGATGTTGTTTGTTTTGACCCAAAGGCAGACAGCTTTGAGCCGGTCACGCTCACGCAAACTCCGAACTTCAATTTCCCCCAAGGCGCGCGGCTTCATTGGCTGGCGGGGGGCGATGTTGCGGTTATCAACAAAACGGAGGAAGACGCTTCTCCTTATGTAAGCCTCTTTGACACGCAGCAAGGCCAAGAGGTTGGACGCGTCACGGGCGCGATCCATTGCAGCGACAGTCAGGGTGTTTGGGGTTATGGGGTTGATTATGGGCGCTTGCACCGCCTTGGGGGCTATGGCCATGCAAGTGTCAAAGACCAGACACCCACAAGCGTTGCTCCGGCTGACAACGGATTGTTTCGGGTTAACATTCCTGCCAATGAGACCGATCTGCTGGTTTCGATCCGCGAGCTTGCGCAGAAGGCCAGATCACTGAGCTTTGACACGGACCAGTTCGTGACCCATCCACGGCTTTCGCCAAACGAACAGCGCATTGCTTTTCTGCACCGGTTCCGCTTGCCTGACAATGGTGAGGAAACCGTGCTGTGGACCATCGATGCGGATGGTTCGGATTTGCGGCTTTTGATCCGCGGCTTCCTGAGCCATTTTGAGTGGCTTGATGATGGAACCCTAATGATTTGGGGGCGACGTGGGCAAGGGTTGGCCGCCGCACGTCGCCATCCGCTATTGAGCAACCCTCTGGTGCGGGCTGTGCTGCCGTTGGTCAAAGCGCCGCTTAGGTTGATGATGGCGCGCAGCTCTGTGATGTCACTGAGCTATCTTAAGGTGCCGGACACTGCCGAACCTGAAATTACGCCATATGCGCCTGAATTGCTGAGACAAGACGGCCATCCTATGCTGTCGCCGGGGGCCAAAGATTGGCTGGTGACCGATACTTATCCTGACGAAGTGGGCATCCGTGAACTGATGCTTTTCAACACTGCGCGTCAGCAACGCATTGACCTAGGCACCTTTGGGAAACTGGATGCGGTGCCGTGCGATGATGTGGTGAAAGAGGTCACTGAGCATATCGCGCAAGGGGTTGATGTTGATTTTGACCCAGTGCTTTATGCCTTTACCCGATCAGGGCTCCATTGCGATCTTCACCCGCGCTGGTTCTTGGACGCAAGCCATGTGGTGTTTGACTCGACCCATGAAGGAAGCCGGCAGATCTATGCCATTGATACGCGCGAGCTTATGTCTTGATCATTGTCGTGCAACCCGTTGTCCCGCATTACCGCATGGATTTTTTCGGTCGTCTTGCTGCCCATTTTGGCCAGCGCTTCAAGGTCCACGCATCTCCTGATCCGTCGCTTGGGGTGCTTATGAACCTTGAAAACAGACCAGATTGGGAAGTTCCGCTGGGCCCCGTAAAGACGGTTGTTAAAGGCATGGATTGGCAGGTTGGTGCGGTTCGGGTGCCGCTTAAGCGGGGCCATGTGCTTGTCCTGTCCGGGGCTCCGCGCAGCGTTTCAAATATCCTGCTGATGATCCGGGCTCGGCTTGTCGGCGCCAAAGTGGTGTGGTGGGGGCATTACAACAGCCCCTCAAGCACAAGCCTGCGCCACGGCCTGCGGGTGTTGCTTATGCGCGGCGCATCAAGTCTGTTGTTCTATACGGATCGCGAAATCGCGCTTTATCGGGAAAGCAAGGCAGGCCGTTCTGACGCGCGACCGATATTTGCGCTCAATAATGGGTTGGATACAGCCAAAATTCAGCCATATCGCGCGGACTATCGCGTTGAGGCGCGTGAAAATGTAGCGTTTTTTATTGGCCGGCTTACCGCAAAATCCAAGCTAGATCTTGCGTTTCAGGCGCTGGCGCAAATGCAGGATAAGAGCTTCAAACTTCACGTCCTGGGAACTGGAACAGAGCAGGACGCGTTGAGCGCCCTATCGGTTGAGCTGGGAATAGCGGATCGCATCATCTGGAATGAACCGACAACAGATGAGGCAGAGATTGCCAAGGTGGCAAATCGTTGTCGGTTTTTCCTTTATCCCGGGAATGTTGGTCTGAGCATTGTCCATGGCCTTGCCTATGGCTTGCCCATAGTTGTCCATGACGACCCGATGGAGCATATGCCCGAGATTGCAGCACTGGAGCCGGACATAAATGGCCGCGTTTTCAAGCGACATGACGCGGCATCGCTTGCCCAGACCCTTGATGCGCTGGGGCAGGATGAAGAAACGCTTTCGCGGCTATCAAGTGGAGCAGTTTCCTCAATAGAGAAGAGCTTCAACACCGCTGACATGGCCGAGCGGTTTATCCACATGATCCAAGAGCTGGAACCCAGGCCTTGAAGATTGCGCATGTCACGGCATCCTTGTCCCGTCAGGGCGCAGGTGTGCGTTCTGTTATCATCGGGCTGGGGCAGGCGCAGGCCCGGCTGGGTGCGGATGTGCATGTGTTTGGCCTGCAGGACCCGGAATTTGAGGCAACCGATCACGCAGATTGGGGCGACCTTCCTATGAAAGGGGCTCCGGTTACAGGGCCAAAGAGCATCGGCTATGCGCCTCAGCTTTTGCGCAATTTGCGCGAGTGGCAGCCTGATCTGGTGCATCTGCATGGTCTCTGGATGCACCCGTCGGCGGGTGTCAATGACTGGCATCGCAGCACGGGGCTGCCCTATCTGATTTCAACGCATGGTATGCTGTCACAGGTTGCTTTGTCCTATAGCCCTGCTAAAAAGCGTCTGGCCTCATGGCTTTATCAAGATCGCGCCTTCAAGGAGGCTGCAGGGATTTTTGCGACATCCCAGACCGAGGAGGCCGAAATTCGCGACTATGGGCTTAAGAACCCAGTCTACTTCATGGCCAATGGGGTTGATGTTGTTGAGCGCCCGAAGTTTGAGCAGGACGCCGAGCGGCGGCGAGAGGTTGTTTCGCTAGGGCGTATCCATATCAAAAAGGGGTTGGACCTGTTATTGGATGCCTGGGCGCGCATCGAGGGCGCGTTTCCAGACTGGCAACTGCGCCTGATTGGTCCGGATGAAAGCGGACATGCGGGCGAGCTTCGGGAACGAGCCGACCGTCTGGGCCTGTCGAATGTCTCGATTGAGGGGCCGATCTATGGCGCCGCGCGGGATGCCCTGCTTGCCAAGGCTGATCTGTTTGTGCTTCCGACTCGCTCGGAGAATTTTGCGCTGACGGTAGCGGAAAGCCTGATGATGGAAACCCCAGTGATTTCCAGCAAAGGTGCGCCTTGGGCGGGTCTGGAGTACCATAAATGTGGGCTTTGGCGTGATCTCGATCCGGTGATTTTTGCACAGGCGATGGAAGAGCTGATGCAGCTGCCCGACACTGAGCGCTCGAACATGGGCGCGCGGGGGCGGGAATGGGTCATCAGAGAGTATTCCTGGACTGAAATCGCTAGAGGCGCGCTTGAAAGCTACGGACAAGCCTACGCCACGTCTAAGGACGCTTCATAGCCATGTCACTGACTGTTAAGAGCATTGCACATTTTCAAAGAAGAACCAGAGTATGATGAAAATTATACAGCGATATCGACGCCATGCCTAGACCCAGGCCATTACTACGCTTGGCGTAGCACCGTCGTTTGCAGTGTTGCACATCGCGCCCGGAAAAGCTGGCTTCTTCGGTGAGATATTTTGTGCTTTGAATGGAATCAGAGTTGGGACTCATTTGCCTGCGCCACTTCTAAGGACTCTACATAGCCATGTCATTGACTGTCATCATACTCACCTTTCAAGAGGAAAAGCATATCGCGCGCGCCATTGCATCGGTGCGGGATATTGCAACAGATATACTGGTTGTGGACAGTGGCTCGACGGATCAAACGACAAAACTAGCAAATGAACTTGGTGCTAAAGTTTTACATCATTCTTGGACGAACTATGCCACCCAATTCAACTGGGCTCTTGATCAGCTCCCAGAGGACACAGAGTGGGTGCTGCGATTAGATGCAGATGAAATTATAACCAAAGATTTGGCGGCTGAAATCAAAGAGAAGCTCCGTACATTGCCCGCTAAAACACATGGAGTTTATGCCTCAAGGCGTATGCATTTTCTGGACCGCCGCATTGAATGGGGAGGCGTCTTCCCAGTGCGCGTTCTTCGACTCTTTCGCCACGGTCATGGGCGCTGTGAAAACCGATGGATGGATGAGCATATCATCGTGGAAGGTCAGACCGTCGAGTTTTTAGGCGAAATTATAGACGACAACCTCAATTCTCTGACTTGGTGGACCGAGAAGCATAACGCCTATGCCTCTCGTGAAGTCGTAGATCTTTTGAACCTCGAATATGGCTTTATGCCCCATGAAACCGTTGCCGATCTCAAAGACGGCCAACAGGCCGGTGTGAAACGGTGGCTTAAAGAAAAGATATATGCGCGCCTGCCTGGTGGTCTTCGTGTAGCGGTCTATTTCTTCTACCGCTACATCCTGCGTTTAGGCTTTCTTGACGGCAAGGAGGGCACCGCGTTTCATGTCCTGCAAGGATTCTGGTACCGCTATCTTGTGGATGCAAAACTCTTTGAGACGCGTGCGTATATGAAAAGACACAATGTTGATGCCCTAACAGCTATCCACGACGTTTTTGGCATTCACATTGATCCCAATGAAGTAGATTAAAAGAGAGCAATTACGTTTTGAGAAAGTTTTTAAAGTGACCAAAACCGCCCTCATCACCGGCATCACCGGCCAGGATGGCTCCTATCTCGCGGAGTTCCTTCTGGAAAAAGGCTACGAAGTCCACGGCATCAAGCGTCGGGCTTCGTTGTTTAACACCCAGCGGGTCGATCACA
>CAZPXE010000115.1:0-8748 GCA_964590545.1 uncultured Rhodobacterales bacterium
CGGTCTTTGCGCTGACCGTGGCGATTTCGACGTCGAATTCCTTCCTGATCCCGACCCATCAGGTCAACGCACTGATCATGGGGCCGGGAGGATACAAGGTGATCGACTTCGTGAAGTCGGGGGGGATTATGACCGTGCTGTTCTTGGTGGTGTCGATGGTCGGGATGGCGGTGTTTTTCTGAAGAAGAAACGTATCGGTTCTGCTCTGTGCCCGGAACAAGCCGCATAGCGGTGCCGGGCGCGCGGCGGACCGGCCCAATGGGCCGGCGCCCTGCAACGGTGCAATACAATTTCGGATCGAGCGGAGTGCTTGGCAACGATAAATCGCGTCGTTACTCCGTTGTCAGCGCCGCCCCCCGGCACTGCGCGCGCCCTATGTCGCGCTCAACTGGCCTGCAAAGCCGCCACAATCGGCGCGAAATCCGCCGCCTTTAGCGACGCGCCGCCCACCAGCGCCCCGTCCACATTCTCGGCCCGAAAAATCTCTGCTGCATTGCTGGCCTTCACCGATCCGCCATAGAGCAGACGGATCTCCGCGCCCTGATCTCCGAACCGCGCAACCAGCTTGCCGCGCAGGAAGTCATGCACTTCGACAATCTGCTCCAACGAAGGAACTTTCCCGGTGCCAATCGCCCAAATCGGCTCATAGGCGACAACCACGCCAGCGCCGGTGGCCCCATCTGGGCAGGACCCGGCGAGTTGTCCGCCCAGAATATCCAAGGTGTTCCCAGCCTCGCGTTCGTCCTCGCTCTCACCAATGCATATGATCGGCACCAACCCGGAGGCCATCGCGGCGCGGGCCTTGCCGCGAATTTCGGGATCGTCTTCATGATGGGCTTCGCGCCGCTCGGAATGGCCGACAATCACATAACCCGCGCCCGTGTCCGCAATCATCGTTGCGGAGATATCGCCGGTATAGGCACCTTCTGTATCGCCATGACAATCCTGCGCACCGATGCCAATACCCGCATCCGCGACCGCCTCAACAGCGCGATAAAGCAGCGGAGCCGGAGGACAAATCACCACATCTGTATCGGCATCTGGCGTCACGGCATCTGACAAGGCGCTCAACTCGGCCAGACTTGCACCCGTTCCGTTCATTTTCCAGTTTCCGGCGGCAAGTTTGCGGCGCATATGCAGATTTCCTTTTTCAGACGTTCACCAGGATGCTGACAACCTGCCCATGAGAACAACGGCATAGACTGTCGGTCG
The DNA here is from genome assembly GCA_964590545.1 of uncultured Rhodobacterales bacterium. GTDB lineage: Bacteria > Pseudomonadota > Alphaproteobacteria > Rhodobacterales > Rhodobacteraceae > Aliishimia. The sequence goes on from CAZPXE010000115.1 coordinate 1,213, forward strand.
GTGCCACCTTCTAACGACTTCGCCGTGCCAAGCGCAAGTGAGCCAACCCGGCAGCGCCTGTGCATCGTGATAAGCGAGAGCGCCTTGGCTTTGGTGGCTCCCCCAAAGGATTTCTGGCGTGTGAAAAGGGCCTGCGGTTTCGCTACAAGTGCGCGAGGGCGCGGCGGGCCCAGTGAGAGGCGTCTTCGGGATCATCGAGCAGCGCGTCGGGCAACGCCCAGTAAGGCATTGAAGACCTCGCACCGTCTTTGCGGGTGTAGACCCATGGCTCCCAACCTTCGGCGTCATAAGCGGTTGGCATCGCGCCTGCGCCCTTCAGGCGCACGGTTCCGTCGGACATCATAAGGGCAAAGATGGTGCCGCCCGTATAGATACCGAGGCCGCCGAACATTTTGCGGGTGGTGATGGGGCCAACACCTGCGAACAGATCCCGGACAAATTCGATCTGTTCTTCGGTGATGGCCATGGGCGGGCTACTCGGCGTCGCGCTCGGCCTGCAATTCCTCGACCGATTTGAAATTGATCGACTCGCCGCAGCCACAGGCATCGGCCACATTCGGGTTGCGGAACTTGAAGCTGCTTTCCAGCAGCGAGGTTTCATAGTCGATTTCAGTGCCAAACAGAAACATCTGCGCCATCGGTGCGATCATCACCCGCGCGCCGTTCAGTTCCACGACCTCGTCATGTTCAGCCACGTCGTCCACGTAATCCATCGTGTATTCCATGCCTGCGCAGCCACCCTTCTTGATGCCGATGCGCAAGCCCTGATGGCCGTCTTTCTCCATGAGTTTGGAAATTTGCGCCGCGGCGCGATCTGTGATGGTAACGGCTTGTTTGCCGGGGATTGCGAACATCGGAAGGCTCCTGAACTCTGACCAATTATGTAGGGAAAGGTTGCCTACGCATCAAGTCTTGTGACGCGCAAGGTGAACCATGCCGCAACCGCACCCAGCGCGGATGTTGCAAAAAGCAGCGTTGCGAAGGCCTGTTCTGGCGCCGCGCCGTTCAAAAGCGCCGTGGTGCCCCCGGTGAGCAGCGCGCCAAAGGCGACTGTCAGCGCACCTGACAGCCCGGCGGCACTGCCTGCCAGATCGGCCCGCACCGACATGACGCCTGCGCTTCCGGAGGGAACCGACAGGCCATTGCCAAGCCCCACGAAGATCATCAGTGCGAAGTAAGGAATGACCCCAAGCGGGGTCACCAGCAGCAGAGCGGTCAGGACCGCCATACCGGCCAAGGTCAAAAGACGCCCTGCCAACATGATCTGCGCCAGGCTGTAACGCCCGGACTGGCGTGAGGTCCAAAGGTTCCCCAGCAAAAAACCCATCGGCGTTGTCGCCATCGCCAGCCCCGTCTGTGCCGGGTTCAACCCAAAGACCTGCGCCGCCACGAAGGGCGCGCCTGCCAGAACGGTGTAGAACACCCCGGTCGAACAGATCAGCGTCAATGTATAGCCCCAAAATCCCAGATCACGCAGAAGCACCGGATAGCTGCGCAGCTGCGCGGTCAGGCTGGCTTGCCGGGTTTGGTTCGTCTCGCTCAGGTCCGCATAAGACAGCGCCAGCACCGCAAGCCCCATCAAAAGCAGCGCCCAAAAACTCGCCCGCCAGCCAAAGGCCGCATCCAGAAGCCCGCCCAGCAGCGGAGCCAGCATCGGTGCCAGCGCCATGACAGACCCGATCGTGGCCAGCGTCGCAGCAGCCTCTTGCGGCGTGCGCATGTCCCGGACCACGGCGCGGCCGACAGTGGACCCGGCTACGATTGATGCCTGCAACACTCGGCAGGCGAGGAAGACATAAATGTCCGACGTCAGCGCCGCGCCCAGACTTCCCAGGCAATAGAACCCCATCGCCCACAGGATCACCGGACGCCGCCCATAGCGGTCCGACAGCGGGCCCAGCACCAGTTGCAGCGCCGCTGTAACAGCCAGAAACCCCGTAAGAGACAGGGTCATCATCGCGTAGCTGACCTGAAACGTGTCGGCCATTGCAGGCAGGGACGGCAAAAACAGGTTCAGAGCCACGACAGATAAAGCCGTCAGGGCAATCAGAGTCGATGTGCGGGGGGCGCGGTGCATAGCCGCAAGCTGATCCTTTTAGTCGCGACGCGCAATCGTGATAAGGGTCACGTGACGCAACGTGCCCGCGGGCTACATGAAGCCCAGCTCTAGCCGTGCCTCATCTGACATCATGTCCATTCCCCAGGGCGGCTCCCAGACAAGGTCCACATCGACCTGTTTAACGCCTGCAATCGGTTCAACCGCATCAGCGACCCAACCCGGCATCTCGCCCGCCACCGGGCACCCGGGCGCGGTGAGCGACATCAGGATCTTGACCTCATTCGCATCGTTGACATCGATCGTATAGATCAGACCAAGCTCATAAATATTCACCGGAATTTCGGGGTCATACACAGAGCGGCACGCCTCGACAATCTGGTCGTACAACGGGTGGTCCGTCGAAGACGGCGCGATCAGCGGTGTGCCTTCCATAGGTGGGGCGTCTGTCATCTGTATGCTTCCTTCATCGCGCAGCATTTAAGCGCGGTGGCAAATCCTGAGTGAAGATATAGGGAAAGGCAGGCAGGGCGTCCAGAGGTGACGACCTGCTCGCCGCGTATACGAGTTGCGGTTGTAGCGCGTCACACTAAGATTGCGGCTAAGCGGCGAGGCAGGATAGTCAAGCGGGATATGGATCGTAGAACCTTTACCTTCGCACTGGCGGCCGCTGGGGTTGGTCACACTCTGACCGGCTGTGACAGTACGGATATCTACGTACCGCCCGTTGCGCCGGCTGATATCTCCACGTCGCCTTCGCGTGTCGCGATCACAATTGATGATTTGCCCTACGTGCCGGTTTCTCAAACCAAGCCGCGTGAAGGGTTGCGCTTTGCTCGGCAGATCACTGCGGCCCTGGCCAAGCATCAAATCACGGCCACCGGATTTGCTGTTGGTGGTCAGGTTAAACCCCAATCAGAACCCGCCTTGCGGGCTTTTGCAGAGGCGGGCCATACAATTGGCAATCACAGTTGGTCCCATCCCGATTACACCACATTAACGCCAAAGCAATTCCGCTCAGAAACAGAGCGAACTGATGCGGCACTCGCCCCGTGGATTGGAGACGGACCGAAGTACTACCGCTTCCCTTTCCTTCGCCAAGGCGCAACGGCGCAGGCGCAAGCGTCGGCGAACCTGATCCTGTCAGAGCTTGGCTATCGCAATGTACCTGTGACGATCGACAACGACGAATGGCAGTACAACGCGGATTATCTGGAGGCGATCCGGCGGCTGGATGTTTCTGCGGCACAAGCAATCGCCACTGAATACATCGCTCATATGCAAGAACGCACAGCCTATTTCCAACGCCTTGCGACGCGCCGCTTGGGCGGTGATGTGGATCATATCCTGCTGATCCATCTCAATCGGATCAATGCCGATCACCTTGGCACATTGCTGGGCTGGTATGCGGCGGAAAATTGGGAATTTGTGACCGTAGGGCAAGCACTTGAACATTCGTTCTATACGAAACCAGATCGTTACTTCGGTCCGCGCGGTCTGTCACAAATCGAAAGGGTGCTTGGTGGCGCTTAACATCGCTTCAAAACGCCAACGCCCAGCCACCCGCTTAGTAGCCGTGCGCCGCCCAAACGCGCGGGACAGCGCCCCCCCATCGGCAAAGGGCGCAGCGCACGAAGTCACCAGTTTTGAGAACGCGATCGCGACAAGGCCATACTCTGCAAAGGCGGTGTCGCCATCGTTCAACCCATCATCAAAGAGGTCATCCTGCCCACAATCCACGAAAAGATCGAAATCCTGATTTCTAAGCCGTTCGCTTGTTTTGACTATTTGGGGCGATAGGCCGGGCCAGAGCATGGCAGATAGAACTGGTTTGTCGCGGATTGCACATACCAGCTAGGCTCACAAATGGACGTATGACTCAAAGCCACCGCCGCGCCCTTTGTCTTCGGAAACGTGGTTGGTAGCTTGTAGCCGACGTCACGTTGCGGATCATACGGGCCGTAGGGCCAAGTCTTGTAAGCCCCAATGTAAATCCGGTGCCGATACGCGGCCTTGGTCGGGGCCTTAGCAGGTTCGTCGAAAAAACGCCGCCATGCGCCGGAAACATGGTCCGAAAGCCCGTCCCCGAAAGCGGAATTTGGTTGGGCGCGATGGGCCCGTACCCAAATCTGGGCCAGTTGTGCGGATTGTTCCGGCGTCATCTTTTCAAGTCCGACATAGCACGAACTCCCGAGATAAATGACATGAACGGCCGGATCGGGCGCAGTTATGTAAAAGCGCGACACCTCGCCGTCGCGTGTCTTGACGCGCTCTTCACGGATCGAAAAGCCAGCGCGCTGGAACTTCCGACGCAATTCGCTTCTGTTCTTAAGGTTAGAACAGGCCCTGACGGCGCTTTGTGCGACACGGAAACTGGCGGCGTCGGCGGGCGTGTCGCTGATATAGGTTGGATCAACGGGTGGAATTTCGCAGCCCGCGACCAAAACTGTCATGAAAGCCAACGCAAGGGTAAGTGGTTTTCGCATATTCAACGTTCCAATTTATCCGGCATACTCAAGTGGATCGCGACTTTGCCCGTGGTTGACTGGCATGGGGACACATACCGGTCTTCGTTGTTAAGTGGCCTTCGCCTTGCGCCCCCGCACAGGCTTCGGCGCGGCCCGTTCTTCGATCTGATCATACAGCGCGCCGACGATGTTCTTACCCGTTGCCGTCTCGATCCCTTCAAATCCGGGCGAGGAGTTCACCTCCAACACCTTCGGACCATCCTCAGACCGCAACAAGTCCACCCCGGCAACCCCCAGCCCAAACGCTTTCGCGGCCTTTACCGCCGTCGCCCGTTCCGCGCGCGAGATTTTGACGACCTTGGCCGAACCACCCCGGTGCAGGTTCGAGCGGAAATCGCCCTCTGCCCCAGTGCGCTTCATCGCCGCGACCACCTTGCCGCCAATCACCAGACAGCGAATGTCCTCTCCGGCGGCTTCCTTCACGAAATCCTGCACCAGAAAATTGGCGCGCAGGCCCCGGAAGGCGTCAATCACAGACTCCGCCGCCTTCTTCGTTTCCGCCAGCACCACGCCCTTACCTTGGGTGCTTTCCAGCAGCTTCACGATCATCGGCGCGGTGCCCACGAGGTCCATTAGGTTCTTGGTGTCCTTGGGCGAGGCGGCAAAGGCCGTGGTTGGCATCCCGATCTTCTGGCTGGCGAGGATCTGATGCGCCTGCAACTTGTCGCGCGACGAGGCAATCCCCGTCGAGCCGTTCACGCAATAGGTGCCAATCGTTTCAAACTGACGGATCACAGCCGTGCCATAGGGCGTGATCGACGCGCCGATGCGGGGCACAACCGCATCATAGCGCGGCAGGCGCTTGCCGTCGTAATGCACTTCGGGGGACTTGGCATTAATGGCCATATAACAACGGGTTGTGTCGATGACTTCAACCGAATGACCACGCGCTTCGCCTTCCTGCACCAGACGGCGGGTCGAATAATTATCCTCGCGGCTCAGCACCGCAATGCGCAAGGACCGCTTCGGAACCACCTTGCGCAGCCCCGCCGAGCGATAGACGTCGTAACTCAGATCCGGTTGCAAGCGCCGCTCGGACGCGGTGATCGAAATATCCTCCCCCAGCGCCTGCCGTCCCAGCAACATCCGGCTGGCCATGCCCGTCCGGTTGGTCAGCGTGATTTCAATCGGCCAGCTTTGCCCGTTCACCGCCAGCTTGGAGCCGATCACATAGCGCATCTCGCTTTCGCCATTGGAGGACGTCACCTCGCGCCGGTCCAGAATGTTGGCCGAGCAGGTGATCGCCACGCTGTAGTCCGCGGCGACCGGATGCACGATGAACCGCACCTTGGGCTTGGCGGAAGAGCCGAACACCTCAATGTCCGACGCATGCAGCGCCGAGGTCCGCGCGCCCGTGTCAATCTTCGCCTTGATCGCAGGCAGCCCTAGATCGGGCAGGGCGACCCATTCTTCCCAACCGAATTCGAGTTTTTCGTCGGACATGTTCCGCTCCCCGTTTGCTAAAGGCAGCGTAGCAAGCGGGGCGGGGGAGTTACAACCGACGGTGCTTGCTTGTTGCACCGGCATATCGCGCGGCGGCACAAAATTTTTATCGGACAGTCGAATATTTGCGCGAGGTCACGGGTTTAGTTCTCAAGCCAATTGAAGGAGTAAATTATGGGCCTAGGTGATCAAGAACGCGCGCCACGCAAAACCCCGTGGGGCTCCGACGAATACAAAGCGTTCCTCACGCGCTTGCAAATCAAGGCGACTGGCGCGGCGATGTCGACAGTTATGGCATTAGATGACGCGGCGCGCAGGAAGAAACTGGCAGAATTTGGCACCACGGCGCAGGAGTTGGCGACGTTGCGCGTCTCTCCCGGCTCTGATCCGACCCCCGCGCAAGAGCCGATTATCAAGAAACTTTCGGACGCGATACAGAAAGAGTATCTGCGCTTCGACGCGGCCTTTCAGAAAAAGCACGCAGATCGTGACCCCGACGGCCCCGCTGCCAGTGCCGAATTCGCTGGCCGGGTCGAGCGGCTGTTGCAAGCGCTTGTCGGAATGCTCAACAAAGGGGACACAAAGAAAGCGGCGGGCCTCGCGATGTCCTTTGCAAAACAGGCGAAAGACGCCAACCAGATCGCCGAAGCGCCGAAGGACTATGCCAAATCGCTGCTTGCCTCAGCGAATAGCAAAGCGGCACCAGACCTGCAGGCAAACCCAGAAGATACACCGCAGCGCGACCCGGAGGCCGACCGCGATATGACGATGGTTGCGGGGCAAAATGGCGAACAATTGCCCAAAGGACTGCTCGGCTTCAATAAGATGCCCACAATGATGCGCGATCTCGCCAAAGACGTCAAAGACGCAAAGTGGGAAGATGTGGCGTTGGAAATCGAAGATATCTTTGACGAAATCAAGTTTTGGACGGTCAATTACAGTGTGAAACTGGGCATGCTCAAAGAGGACATCGTCAATTTCCTGCTGACTAAGGCGCAACAGGCGGACTTGACTGCGTGGACCAACGAGACTGGGTGGACACCGGAGAGTGACAGCGACAGTGACAGTGATAGCGACAGTGACGACAGCACAGAAGACAACGGCGCGCGGAATGTTGACTTGGAAAACAGCTTCTACGATTACGCTGACTTGACCTCAACGGATGCCAAAAAACTGGACGCCAAAGAGTTTGCGGAACTCTACGACCTTGACCCCGGCGACGCGGAAGTCCTCGATCAGCTGAAACTCGCCGTGCTCAAGAAAGGTCCAGACAATCCGGGCGTTCAGAAATCAGCCAAGGATTTGCTGGCCAGCGCCAAGAAGAAAAAGAAGTCCCCGAAGGCCAAGAACGGGCGCCATTTGGGCTACGCCTTGTTGCAAGCCATTGGCTTAAAGAAGGACAAAAAGAAGCTGACCAAAGCGATGAAAGCTTCAGACGTTCCGGATTAAGGTCGGGTTAGGTCAGCTCAGGCGGGCAGGGCAGAACGCCCTTGCCCGTCAGTCGTTAAT
>CAZPXE010000116.1:0-8687 GCA_964590545.1 uncultured Rhodobacterales bacterium
TGATGACTGTCTCGCTTTGCTATCCGACGGATGTGGATGCGCTGAGCGCAGATGATGCAACGCTATATGCCGCGCCGATGAGCCATGGGGCGGGCTTTTATTCGTTGGTGCATGTGCGCGCTGGGGCGGCGCATGTGTGCCCGGCCTCGGGCGGATTCGATCCGGGTGAAATCCTTGATTTGGCCGCGCATTTCGGATCGGTCCATATGTTTGCAGCGCCGACTATGGTCACACGGCTGACGGGGTTTGCCAAGGCGCGCGGGCTGGCGGGGGAAGGATTGCGGACCATCGTTTATGCGGGCGGGCCGATGTATACAGCCGATATTATTGAGGCGGTTGAGACCTTTGGCGATGTGTTCGTGCAGATTTACGGGCAAGGGGAATGTCCGATGGGGATCACGGCGCTGAGCCGCGCGGATGTGAATGAGCGAAGCCATCCCGATTGGCAGGCGCGGCTTGGCTCGGTCGGGCGGGCGCAGGCGGCGGTGGAGGTCGCGATTGGGGATGCGAAAGGACGGGTGCAGCCGCCCGGTGTGCAGGGCGAAATCATGGTGCGCGGTGCCTCGGTTATGCCCGGCTATTGGCAGGCGCGCGAGGCGACGGGCAAGACGCTTGTGAAGGGTTGGCTGCGCACGGGTGACGTGGGGGTGCTGGATGCGGCGGGTTATCTGACGCTGAAGGACAGGTCCAAGGATATGATTATCACTGGCGGATCGAATGTGTATCCGCGCGAGGTGGAAGAGGTGCTTTTGCGTCATCCGGGGCTGCGCGAGGCATCCGTCGTGGGGCGCAGGCATCCCGATTGGGGCGAGGAGGTTGTGGCCTTCATCGTGGGCGATGCGCCAGAGGCGGAGCTTGATGCGCTGTGTCTGGAGGCGATTGCGCGGTTCAAGCGGCCCAAGGCCTATATTCGGCTCGATGCGTTGCCGAAGAATAACTACGGCAAGGTGCTGAAGACGGAGTTGCGCGCGCGGCTTAAGGCATGACGCGCGGACTTACCCGAAATCCGAAAAGATGAATTGATCGAAGGATATATCGGCGAAGCTGGCCCCTTCGATCAGCACGGAGGCGTCGGGGTTGGCCGCGTCGGCGCGGGCGTAAAGGATGGAAAGGTCGAGGCGCAGGCCGTCCTCTTCCGCGAAGAGGGTTTTGGGCAGGCGGGCGCGCAGCAGTGCTTCGCTCAGGCCTGCGGTGTCGTCCAAATCGACGCCGATACTGTCGGTGCCGCGGAAATCTGTGATGCGGTCGTGGCCGTCATGTTGGGACAGGAAAACGAAGACGTCTGGGTTGCCACCGCCGGTGAGTATGTCATCGCCTGCATCGCCGCGCAGCTCATCCCGGCCCGCGCCGCCGCGCAGCGTATCAATGCCGCCGCCACCGGAGAGGATGTCGGCCCCTTTGCCGCCAATCAGCGTATCGCGCCCGGCCTGACCAAACAGCGTGTCATTGCCATCGCCGCCGTCCAGCCAGTCGCGCCCGCTGCCCCCTTCGAGGTGGTCGTGGCCGGAATTGCCAAACACCGTGTCCTGCCCCGCGCCGCCAAAGAGCCGGTCCGGCCCGTCGCCGCCAAATATATGGTCATTGCCGTCCCCGCCATAAAGATAGTCGTTCAGCGCCCCGCCGGTAAGTCGATCTGCGCCTGCGCCGCCGAAAATCAAGCTCTCGGCGGTAAGCGTTTCGGGCAGGGGGGTCTCTTCGGGGTGGAGCGCGGTATAGGTATCGTCGCCCCCTTCAAGATGGATGCGCCCGTAATGCGCCCCGTCATTGCGCACCGTGTCACTGCCGCCTCCGAGATACATGTCGCCGCGGAATGTGCCTGATATCGTCACTTCATCCTCGGTTGCATCCGCGTAGACGGTGCCGCGGAACGCGCCGTTGGCGATGAGTTTCAGCGTGGTGAAATCAGCATAGATGTCGCCGCGCCAAACGCTGCCTTGGGCGGTGGTGATGTTGAGGTATCCGGGCGATGTACCGCTGGCGGCAACTTCGAGCGTGGCGTTGAAGGTTCCGGTGGAAAGTAGGGAGACACGGGGCGATGATATCGACCACGTGACCGGGTCATGGGAGCGACCGACTGTGCCGGTATTGACCAGCAGCAGCAGCGGGTCCGGGTCGAGCAGTGTCAGATCGCCCCGCCAATCGCCCTCGTTGAACAGGACAATCGGGTAGAGGCCAAGGCTGCCAAGGCCGTATTCCAAAGACGGACCTTGCAAGCCCGCGTTATGCAATAGCCCATGCGCCGCCCAAAGCCGGAAATCGGCGTAGGTCGCGGGGGTTTCAACAAAGCTGCGTTCAACGGGCATCTGGGGTGTACACGGGCAAGGGTGGTTTTGCAGGGCGTCACTGCGGCCCCTGAAAATCAATATGCCCAAGAGGTAGCTGCAAATTGGTTAATAAACATGGAACATTGGTGAACATAGCTAAAACACCCGCCTCTTGAGCAGAGACGGGTGTTCCTTTTTCCGAGTTTGCGGCGTGTGCCGTTAGAACATGAACTGTTCCGCGCTGAGGTCTTCGACAAGTACGTTTTCGAACGTGATCGAATTTTCGTTCACATCGTAGCCCAGCGAGGCATAGAGTGCGCCCAGATCCAGAACCGCGCCTGCGCCGCTGTCAGACAGGTAGTCGAAGACGTCAATGGCCAGCGGGGCTGCGGCGGCCAGTTCAACCTCGATCTCTTCTATGGGCTGCGGCAAAATTCCGGACAGATCAATCAGCACGGTGTCCGCATCGCGGAAATCGGTGATTGTGTCATTGCCAGAGCGCCCTTCGAATTTGAACACATCTGCGCCGCTGCCGCCGGTCAGTTCGTCATCGCCGCTGCCGCCGATCAGCATGTCTTTCCCAGAACCAGCGCGCAGCACGTCATTGTCCTTGCCGCCGATCATCCGGTCAGCGCCAATCCCGCCGATCAGCAGGTCATTGCCATTGCCGCCAAGCATGTGGTCCGCGCCCTGACCGCCATAAAGCTTGTCATTGCCGTCATGGCCGCGCAGATCGTCCTGACCGCGCCCGCCGTTCAGGATATCATCCGCGCCAGCGCCAAACAGACGGTCATTCCCCTGACCGCCCTGTACCTTGGCGGCAGATATGTCCGGGTTGCTGAAATTGCCGTTAAACGCGGCTGTATAGGTATCGTTGCCGTTGCCAAGGTTGACGCTGCCTGTCACCACGCCCTCATTGGCGAAGAAATCATTGCCGTCGGCCAGTTGGACCGCGCCGTCGATGAAATTGGTGTTGGTCACTGTGTCATTGCCCGCGCCGGTGCGGATCGTGCCGATGATCAGGCTGTCATTTTCCACGATATCATCGCCGCCGCCGAATTGGACGCGGGCCGATATCGCACCGTCATTGGTTAGGGTGGCACCAGCGCTGGACTGGAGTGTTACGCGCGAGCCTTCGCCCGCGATCACACCATCCTCGAGATTGTGGAACGCGACAGCCTCAGCGCCAGAGAAGGTCACATCGCCAATGACGCGGGCGCTGTTGGTATTCAATCCGGGGTCGAGCAGGAGGTCTACGACGGCCTCTTCGACGGCGGCTTCTATGATTGGATCGCTTAATGCAGACATTATTTCCCTACCCATTTTCGCGCAGGTCCAAGCACTGCCCGTTCTCGGCAGCGCCCCATGCGCACAAGTCATTTTCTGTCCCTGCCACATTGTTGACACGGGTTTGGCGCAGTTTCACCTAAATTCCGGGAACGAGGTTTCCGTGTTTCCAGGTGCGGGACGAAATCAGCGATACGGGCGGTTTGTCCACGAAACCAGAACGCTGGCGACGCCATTGTTCAGGGTCAGGGCGGCGGGCGCTGCGAATCGATTGAAATCGCTGAGGTTTGAGGCGGCTTTAGGCTTTCAGCGCCGCCAGCGCTTCGCTCAGGTCTATCGCGCCGTCATAAAGCGCGCGGCCTGAGATCGCACCGGAAATGACCCCGGTTGCTTTGAGCGCGCTCAGGTCCGCCAGCGAGGACACGCCGCCACTGGCGATGACGGGGATGGAGACAGCGCGGGCCAACGCTTCGGTGGCGGGGATATTCGGGCCGCCCATCGCGCCATCGCGGTTGATATCGGTATAAATGATCGCGGCGACGCCTGCATCTTCGAAGGATTTTGCAAGGTCGGTCGCGTCCACATCGGTCTCGGTCGCCCAACCTTTGGTGGCCACTTTCCCGCCGCGTGCGTCGATCCCGACGGCGACGTGACCGGGGAAGGCTTTTGCCGCTTCACGGACCAGATCGGGGTTTTCGACGGCGACGGTGCCGAGGATGACGCGGGCGAGGCCTTTGCTCAGCCACATCTCAATCGTGGCCATATCGCGGATGCCGCCGCCAAGCTGGGCCGGGGTTTTGGTGGCCTTCAGGATCGCTTCGACGGGTGCGGCGTTGACGGGCTCCCCTGCAAATGCGCCGTTCAGATCGACGAGGTGGAGCCATTCGCAGCCCGCCGACACAAACTCCATCGCTTGGGCTGCGGGGTCGTCATTGAACACGGTTGAGCGGTCCATATCCCCATGCACCAGCCGCACGGCTTGCCCGTCTTTAAGGTCGATGGCGGGGTAAAGGATCATGGTTTGCGCTCCTGTCGTCGGTTGCGCGCGATGTGGCACGGGGGGCGACAGGATGCAACGGGGGGACGTTCGGTCAGCCTTGCCAGAGCACGGCAGGCCGGGGCAAGGTGCAGGAAAGACCGATAGGGAGACGAGAAGAATGAGAGTTTGGAATATAGCCGCCGCTGTTGTGATGACCGCTGGGGCCGCGATGGCCGAACCCGCGGCGGGAACGTGGAAGACGGAAGCGGGTGAGACGGGTGGTTATCTGCATGTGTCAATCGCGCCGTGTGGTGCGAAGGTCTGCGGTACGATCGTCAAGGTGGTGAATAATGAAAATCAGAGCATCATTGGCCGCAAGATGATTTGGGACATGGGCGCCGATGGCGGCGGCAAGTATTCCAGCGGTAAGATTTGGGCCCCGGATGTGGACAAAACGTATCGCTCGAAAATGGCGCTGAATGGCAATACGCTGAAAGTGTCGGGCTGTGTTGGACCGATCTGCCGCAGCCAGAACTGGACGCGGGTGAAGTAGGGTCAGGACCCTAGGCGTTTCGCGCGACAGGTTGGCGTCAAGGCGCGTGACATCGAAGTCCCGGCTTAGGGGCCAGAACGGTGCGGCGTCAGGGCGTCCAGCGCAGAAAATTCCCGATCATGCGAAGCCCGGCGGCTTGGCTTTTTTCGGGGTGGAACTGGGTGCCGATCATGGTGTCTTTCGCCACAATGGCGGTGACGTCTCCGGCGTAGTCCACGTGGGCGATGCGTTGCGATGCGTTGCCCATAACCATCTGATAGGAGTGGACAAAATAGGCGTGATCGCCTGTTTCGATACCCTCTAGCACCGGATGTGTGCCCGCCAGAACCAGATCGTTCCAGCCCATATGCGGCACTTTGAAGGAGGCGTCGGCGGGCGTGATCTTATGGACCTCGCCGTCGATCCAGCCCAGCCCGTCTGTCGTTTCATACTCAAACCCGGCGCGGGCCATCAGTTGCATACCAACGCAGATGCCCATGAAGGGGCGCGCTTTGACCTCAACCGCTTCGACCAGCGCTTCAAACGCGCCGGAAGCCCGCAGCGCGGCCATGCAGGCGGGGAAGGCCCCATCGCCGGGCAGCACGATCCGCTCGGCACGGGCGACATCTTCGGCCCGGCCTGAGACGAGGATTTCACCGCCATCCACTTCGCGGGCCATGCGTTCGAAGGCTTTATGGGCCGAGTGCAGATTGCCGCTTTCGTAGTCGATCAGGACCGTAAGGCTCATAGCGCGCCTTTGGTCGAGGGGATGGCGTCGGCTTTGCGCGGATCCACTTCGAGCGCATCGCGCAAGGATCGGGCGACGGCCTTAAACGCAGCTTCGGCGATGTGGTGGGAGTTGATGCCGTGCAATTGGTCCACATGCAGCGTGATGCCGCCATGGGTCGCGAAGGCTTGGAAGAATTCGCGCACCAGTTCGGTGTCGAAGCTGCCGATTTTCGGCGTGGGCAGGTCCACATTCCACACCAGAAATGGCCGCGCCGACAGGTCCAGCGCACAGCGCACCAACGCGTCATCCATCGGCAGAAGGCAAGCGCCATAGCGCACAATGCCCTTTTTATCGCCCATCGCGTCGCTCAATGCCTGACCCAGCGCGATGCCGGTATCCTCAACGGTGTGGTGGTCGTCGATATGCGTGTCCCCGGTGGCGCGGATGGTCATGTCGATCAACGAATGCCGCGCCAATTGGTCCAGCATATGATCAAAGAAGCCCACGCCGGTTTGGTTGTCATAGGTCCCGGTGCCGTCGAGATTGATGTCGACGCTGATATCCGTCTCGGCGGTTTTGCGGGTGATGCTGGCCGTGCGCATGGGCTCTCTCCGTTTGATGGGCGCTGTATAGGGCCGTGCGGGGCAGGGGGAAAGAGGTGTCAAACGCGATTGCGCAGCCCGTGGCGCTTATGCCAACGTAAGGCCATGAGCACCTGCGTTTTTATCCAGATTCGCTGCAAGCCGGGCACGACTTACACCGTCGCCGATGCGCTTGCGCTGAAAGAACAGCATTCCGAGATGTATTCGACATCGGGCGAGTATGACTTGCTGATGAAGGTCTATATCCCCGACGGCGCGGATGTGGGGCATTACGTGAATGATATCGTGGTGGATGTGCCGGATGTCGAACGGTCACTAACAACGATGACGTTTAAAGCCTTCTAACTTTTGGGAAGACCCAAAAGTTAGAAGAGTGGCGGCAGGCGCTTTTCAAAGAAAAGCTGCCGAGAGCCACCCCGTGGAGCATCTGGGCGCACCCAAGCAGCCGCAACACATTCAAGCCAATGTGTGAGAGCGACCCCGTGGAGCATCTGGGTGCACCCAAGCAGCCGCAACACATCCAAGCCAATGTGTGAGAGCCCCCCGTGGAAAAGCTGGGCACAACCATAGCGCGTCTGCGCTTTCGATAGCGCCAACCACCCCGCATTTTTCCCCGCCGCCACCTTGCAACCCTGCGTCCCCGCGCATAGGTTCCAGCAAATTTCCGGGGGTGGATTCTGGTGTCCCGGAGGCGTGTTGAAAAATAACCAAAGAGGCCCCCGCAGATGGAAGCGTTCGGACAGTTTATCCCCCTCATTCTGATCTTTGCGATCATGTATTTCCTGCTGATCCGTCCGCAGCAAAAGAAGATGAAAGAGCATCAGGCCATGGTCGATGCGCTGAGCCGGGGCGATCAGGTTGTGACCCAAGGCGGGCTGATCGGGAAGGTTTCCAAGGTCAAAGAAGACAACGAGCTTGAGGTCGAGATTGCCGACGGCGTCAAGGTGCGCGTGGTGCGTAGCACGATCACGCAGGTTCTGAACAAGACCGAGCCGCGTAAGTAATACCGCCCTCTAACCCGTTCAAAAGGCAGGCCAATGCTGCAAATCGAGACATGGAAGCGGGTGCTGATCTGGGCGCTTGTGGCGCTGGGGCTGCTTCTGGCAGCGCCCAACGGGTTCTACACCATTGTTGAGCGTCACAACGACGCCGCACAGGCGATCGAGCTGCAAGGCGGAACGCCGACGGATGAACAGGCTGCGGATTTAGCGCTGTGGCCGGAATTCCTGCCGTCTGCGCTGGTAAATTTAGGTCTGGACCTGCGGGGCGGTGCGCATTTGCTCGCCGAAGTGCAGGTCGAACAGGTCTATGAAGCGCGGATGGAGGCGATGTGGCCCGAGGTGCGCAACTTGCTGCGCCCGGAACGCGCCACCGTCGGGACCATCCGTTTGCAGCCGAGCCAGCCGGGTGAGATGCGGGTGCGCATTTCTGAGCCTGCGGGTTTGGACCGCGCGATGGAGTTGGTGCAGACGCTCGCGCAGCCGATCAACACTCTGTCGGGTCTGGGCGGCACGGATATCGTGGTACGCCGGGCTGGGGATCAGGAATTCATCGTAACCCTTTCGGATGATGAGAAAATCGCCACTGACGAGCGCACCATGCAGCAATCGCTGGAGATTGTGCGCCGCCGGATTGATGAGGCGGGCGACGATCCAGCGTCAGGGCAATGACCGGATTTTGATTCAGGTGCCGGGGATCGGCTCGGCCTCGGAATTGAAGGAATTGATCGGCACGACCGCCTCACTGACCTTCAACCCTGTCGTGTCCGCCACGTCGGACGAGAATGCACGGCCCGGTGTTGGCAATGAGGTGATCCCGTCGATGAATGAGCCGGGCACGTTCTATATCATCGAGCGCGCCCCGGTCGTGACGGGCGAGGAGTTGGTAGACGCGCAGCCCAGCTTTGATCAGAACGGCAACCCGGCGGTGAACTTCCGGTTTAACACCTCTGGCGCGCGCAAGTTTGGTGACTATACTGCTGAAAACATTGGGCAACCCTTCGCAATTGTACTGGATGATGAGGTTGTGAGCGCGCCGACGATCCAATCTCATATCGCCGGCGGGTCGGGGATTATCACGGGGCGGTTCACGGTTGAGGAAAGCACCGATCTGGCGATTTTGCTGCGGGCGGGGGCGTTGCCTGCGGAACTGACCTTCCTTGAAGAGCGCACCATTGGTCCGGAGCTTGGGCAGGACAGTATCGACGCCGGTAAAATCGCAACCATCGTCGCCTTTGCGGCGGTGCTGGTCTTTATGGTGCTCAGCTACGGGCTGTTCGGTGTGTTCGCCAATA
>CAZPXE010000117.1:0-8678 GCA_964590545.1 uncultured Rhodobacterales bacterium
GCGGTCTTGGAAAAGACCTGAATGATGGCGATTCCGGCAATGATCAGGGCAATGCCGAGCACTGCGGGCAGGTCGAGGTTTTGGCGGAACACGGCCCAGCCGATGATGGCAATCAGGATGATCCCGAAGCCGGACCAGAGCGCATACATGATCCCGACGGGCATGTATTTCAGAGTGAGAGATAGAAGGTAGAAGCTGATCGCATAGGCGCAGACCACCAGAACCGAGGGCCAGAATTTCGAAAACTGCTGGCTGGCATGCAAGGCCGAGGTGCCGATCGTCTCGGCAATCACGGCGAAGAACAGATAGATGTAGTGCGGGGGCATGGGCGCGCCTCAGGTCAGGGTTCCGTCGGATTTCAGGTCGCCGATAAGGTCTGTCATCTGCTCGCGCAACTCGTAGATGCTGGTATAGGTCTGGCGGCGCTGACCGCGCAGGTCGAAGGCGACTTCTTGCTCCTCATGGGCGACGAGAATGACGGTTTTTCCAGCGCTTTCGCCGCAGATGATGTCAATTCGGTCGAGAATACTCATGCCATGTCCCTTCACCACTTAGGCGGGAGCATGGCATGAGGGGCTGTGCGCTGCTAGCTTTTCTGTGGTGCGCTGAGCTGGAAGCCGGGTTTCGTGCGGCACATGGCGCATTTTTCCCGTGCGGGTTGAATGGGTTAACCAAATACTCGGCTTCGTTTCGCCTGCTCTTGATTTTTGCCGCGAAACTGAGCTTTGTGAGCGCGGATAAACACTGGGGGCAGCATCATGAAAACGAAATTCTACGCGCTTTTGGCGCTGGTTGGCGCGGCGGCGCAAACGGCTGATGCGGTGCCTTTGGTCTGGTCGACGCCGGATAACATGGTGGTCGAGGCGCCGATTTATCTGGGCGGGGCGCAGGTGAGCCTGTTTGGGGAGTTCACCTTCGACGCCAGCACGAATGATCTGTCGTCTTGGTCCTTCTTCGAAGGCGAGCGCGGCAGTGTCTCGGCCACGCCAATCACCTTTCTGGAAACCGTGGATGTTCGGTTCTTCAACGGGACTCTGGCTGGCTTCGAATTTGGTCCCATTCAACCCGACAGTTGTGCGGCGACGGGTGTGGGCTGCATCTATCAACAGCTTTTACTGGGTTTTCTCGGTCTGTCTGCACCAACGGATGCAGGCGGAACGTTGACCGTAAATGTGGGCTATGACAGCAGCACATTCTCGGGCTCAGGTTTCAGCACGGTTTCAGCCTCCGCCGCGGCTCCGGTGCCGCTGCCCGGCACGCTTGGGCTGTTAGGGCTGGGCGCTGTGGCTCTCGGGGCGCTGCGCCGCCGGGCTTAACCCGCCAGCGCTTTGTTCAGGTTCTCGTCGATCTTTTCAAGGAAGCTCATGGTTGTGTGCCAGCCTTGGTCGGGGCCGACGAGCAGGGCGAGGTCTTTGGTCATGTGACCGGATTCGACGGTGTCGATGACGGTTTTCTCCAGCGTTTCGGCAAAGCTCTTGAGAGGCTCATTGCCGTCGAGTTTGGCGCGGTGCTTGAGCCCGCCGGTCCACGCATAGATGGACGCGATGGAGTTGGTGGAGGTCGATTGCCCGTCCTGATGCTGGCGGTAGTGGCGCGTGACGGTGCCATGGGCCGCTTCGCTTTCGACGATTTTGCCATCAGGCGTCATCAATTGTGAGGCCATCATGCCGAGAGAGCCGAAGCCCTGGGCCACGATATCGGACTGCACATCGCCATCGTAGTTCTTGCACGCCCAGACAAAACCGCCATTCCATTTCAGCGCGCAAGCCACCATGTCGTCGATCAGGCGGTGTTCGTACCAGATGCCTTTTTCTTCGAATTGCGCTTTGAATTCAGCCTCATAGACTTCTGCGAAAATCTCAAGAAAACGGCCATCATATTGCTTGAGGATGGTGTTCTTGGTCGACAGATACACCGGCCAGCCGAGGTTCAGACCGTAGTTGAGCGAGGCGCGGGCGAAGTCATAGATTGATTTGTCGATATTATACATCGACATAAAGACGCCTGCGCTGTCGGCCTGATAGACTTCATGCTCAATCTCGGTCCCGTCCTCGCCGACGAATTTCATCGTCAGCGTGCCTGCGCCAGGGAATTTCATGTCGGTTGCTTTGTATTGGTCCCCGAACGCATGACGACCCACCACGATGGGCTTGGTCCAGCCCGGCACAAGGCGGGGGACGTTTTTGCAGATGATCGGTTGGCGGAAGATCACACCGCCAAGGATGTTGCGGATTGTGCCATTGGGGCTGCGCCACATCTTCTTAAGGCCAAACTCCTCAACCCGGGCTTCATCGGGTGTGATGGTGGCGCATTTCACCGCGCAACCGACCTCTTTGGTCTTTTCGGCGGCGTCGATGGTGATTTGATCATTGGTGCGGTCACGCTCTTCGATCCCCAGATCGTAATAGAGCAGGTCGATATCCAGATAGGGCAGGATCAGCTTTTGCTTGATGAAATCCCACATGATGCGGGTCATTTCATCGCCGTCCATATCGACGATGGGGTTTTCGACTTTGATCTTGGTCATTTGGGCGCGCTCCGAACTCGTTACCTGCGTCATACCGCGAAACGGTTAAAGAGAGATGGCGCAAAACGCCGCAGTTTGTATACCGTTGTATGCATTGACCTTCACCGGGGGCTTCGGTAGGGGAGCGGCAACAGCCCCATTCCCCATATGAAGGACGCCGAGATGCCCGATATCATCTATACCAAAGTGGACGAAGCGCCAGAACTGGCCAGCGCCAGCTTTTTGCCGATTATTCAAGCATTTGCGGGTGCGGCGGGTGTCACAGTCGGGACGAAGGATATCTCACTTGCGGGCCGGATCATTTCGATATTTCCCGAGCATCTGAGCGAAGATCAGCGTCAGTCGGATGACCTTGCAGAGCTTGGCCAGTTGGTGAAAACGCCGGATGCGAATGTAATCAAGCTGCCAAATATCTCGGCTTCGGTCCCGCAATTGGTCGCGGCGATTGAGGAGTTGCAGGGCATGGGTTACGCGCTGCCGGATTACCCGGAGGATCCGCAGACAGATGAGGAAAAGGCGATCCGGGCCAAGTATGACACGATCAAAGGCTCGGCGGTAAACCCGGTGCTGCGTGAGGGCAATTCGGACCGCCGCGCGGCCCGTGCGGTGAAGACATTCGCCCAGAATAACCCCCATTCGATGGGCGCATGGGAGGCGAGCAGCAAGACCAAAGTGTCCTCGATGTCGGGCAATGACTTCTACGCCAACGAAAAATCCGCCACGTTGCGCGCCAATCAGGCGGGCGCGGCGCGGATTACCTTTGTGGATTACACTGGCCGCACCCACGTGCTGAAAGACGGCTGGGAGTTGGAAGAGGGGACTGTGATCGACAGCACCTTCATGTCAGTCGCGGCGCTGAGCGAATTTCTGGATGGTGCGATCAAGGACACGATTGCCGATGGCACGATGTTCTCGCTGCACATGAAAGCGACGATGATGAAGGTCAGCGACCCGATCATCTTCGGCTACGCAGTCAAGACATGGCTCGGCCCGGTTTGGGAGGCGCATGGCGCGGCAATCACGGACGCGGGCGGCAACCCGAACCAAGGGCTGGGCGATGTCTTGGCGGCGATTGACACGTTGCCGGATGCCGACGCGATCAAGGCTGAAATTGCGGCGCTTGAGCGTCCGTCCATGTATATGGTCGACAGCGATAAGGGCATCACCAACCTGCATGTGCCATCCGACGTGATCATCGACGCATCGATGCCAGCGGTGATCCGCGCGGGCGGCAAGGGCTGGGACGAAAGCGGCGCGAAAGGCGACACCAACTGCGTGATCCCCGACCGCTGCTATGCGCCGGTTTATGACGAGACGGTCAATTTCTTCAAAGCCAATGGCGCGCTGGATGTGACCACCGCAGGGTCGGTCGCCAATGTCGGGTTGATGGCTCAGAAGGCAGAGGAATACGGCTCGCACCCCAACACATTCGAAGCGCCCGCCAAAGGCTCTATCCGCGTGGAGTTGGCAAGTGGCGAGACGGTGCTGCGCCATGAGGTTGAGGCGGGCGATATCTGGCGCGCTTGCACAGTGAAGAAGGCCCCGATTGAGAACTGGATTCAACTGGCGATGGACCGTCAGCGGTTGACAGGGTCCGAGGCGATTTTCTGGCTCGACGAGACGCGCGCCCATGACAAGCAGTTGATCAATTACGTGAAGCCCGCGCTGGAAGCGGCTGGTGTTGCTGATAAATTCCAGATCATGGCACCGCGCGAGGCGACGCGCCAATCGCTTGAGACGATCACAGCGGGCAAGGATAGCATTGCGATCACCGGCAACGTGCTGCGCGATTATCTCACGGACCTGTTCCCGATCCTTGAACTGGGGACATCGGCCAAGATGCTGTCGATTGTGAAGCTGATGAATGGCGGTGGGCTGTTTGAAACGGGCGCGGGCGGCTCGGCTCCGAAACACGTTCAGCAATTGCACGAAGAGAACCATTTGCGGTGGGATTCGATGGGCGAATTCTGCGCCCTTGGCGAGTCGCTGAACTTCCTTGCTGATGTGAAGGGCAACGCCAAAGCGGGCGTGCTCGGCGCGGCGGCAGAGGCGGCAACGCAAGGTATTCTGGACCACAACCGCTCGCCCTCGCGCAAGGCAGGGCAACCGGATAACCGCCACTCCCATTACTGGTTCGCGCGCTACTGGGCCGAAGCGCTCGCAGCGCAATCGGACGATGCCGAGCTTGCTGCGCATTTCGCGCCGATTGCGGGCCAGCTTGCGGAGAATGAAGAGGCGATCTGCGGCGAGCTGAGCAGCGGTTCGGGTCCGGCGGATACAGGTGGTTACTTCCGCAATGATGATGCCAAGGCCGCGGACGTCATGCGTCCGAGCGCGACATTGAACGGCATTATTGGCTAAGCTGCGAAGGCAGGGTCAGCGCGGATCAATCGCGCGCAGGCCCGCCCATGTGACCCAGCCCATGCACAAGGTCAGCAGGCCCGATTGCACCAGCGTCGGGCCGCTGCCGCAGGCTGCGCCGAGGAACACGGGCGCAGGGCCTAAGCTGACAAAGGCGACGAAGCTGGTCAGCAGAACGGTGAAGCGGCCGAGTTTCATTGGCCGTTCCAACCATGTGCCACGCCCCATCTGGATCGAGAGTGAGAACGGGTAGAGCCCGGCGAAGATCAGCAGGGTTGAGAGCGCGGCTTGCATCGAGGACGCGCAAGACCCGGCAAGGGTCCAAAGCGTGATGCTGAGCAGGATCGTTGCGGGCAAGGTCGCAAAACAGGCCGCAAAAGCACGGTGCCCGTCATGAGGGACGAGATCGCTGTCGTGTTGATCGGTTAAATGCGCCATGTGCCGGGCTTCTCTGTGTTGCATACAAGAGATACGCTGCGCGGCTGCGATTGGTTCAGAATTTTGTCAAGAAAAGTTGACGCGACTCGCTGTCAGCTTTTCGTTTCACTGCCGCTGGCAGAGGCGCGGTGCTGGGCGAGGGTTTGGACGAGGAATTTGCGCCCATTGGCCTCGGCCATGCGTGTGCGGATGGAAGTGAGGAAGGCTTCTTCGAGGGTTTGCGAGGACGAGCCGATCACCTGGGCGACTTCCATGAAAAGCCGATCATCGCCGATCTCGTCCTGCACGGCCATGGTTTCCTCGGCCAGCTTGGCCGCCATTTCCTCGGTCGTGACCGCCATTAGCGCGACGTTTCTGTCAGGCGGCGTTTGACGTAATCGGTGGTGCTGTCGACGAGCGTGTCCATATATGGGTCTTCAAAGAAATGCCCGGCGCCTTCGACGACCTCGTGTGTGATGGTGATGCCCTTCTGCTCATGCAGCTTGTTCACCAGCGTCACCGTGTCGGCTGGCGGGGCCACGCGGTCGGCGGAGCCGTTGATGATCAGGCCCGAAGACGGGCAGGGGGCAAGGAACGAGAAGTCGTACATATTCGCTGGCGGGGAGACCGAAATAAACCCGGTAATCTCGGGACGGCGCATCAGCAGTTGCATCCCGATCCATGCACCGAACGAAAAGCCCGCAACCCAGCAATGCTTGGAGTTGTTGTTCATCGACTGCAGGTAGTCGAGCGCGGAGGCGGCATCGCTCAGCTCGCCCACGCCCTGATCATACTCGCCCTGCGAGCGCCCCACGCCACGGAAATTAAACCGCAGCACGGTGAAGCCCATGTTGTAGAACGCATAATGCAGGTTGTAGACGACCTTGTGGTTCATCGTCCCGCCGAATTGCGGATGTGGGTGCAGGATGATGGCGATGGGCGCGTCGCGGTCTTTCTGCGGATGGTAGCGGCCTTCTAGGCGGCCTTCTGGTCCGGGAAAGATAACCTCTGGCATGAACGTCCCTCGTATTTGTCGTTCTGCGCGCGCGGGAAACTTGACTGTTTCGCTTGGCTTACTTAGAACGGTTCTAAACAGATATGAGGCGCGCTGCCTCGGCTCAGGCGATGTAAGGGTTAAAGGCTGCGGCGTCAATCATTTGGCGAAGTGGTTTGAGAGGGCGACAGCATGAAATTGTCCACCAAGGGACGTTACGCGATGGTTGCGCTCAGCGACATTGCGCTGCAACCGCAAGACAAGCTGGTGACGCTGGGCGAGATTGCCGGGCGGCAGGATATCTCGTTGCCCTATCTTGAACAGCTTTTTGTCAAGCTGCGGCGGGCAGAATTGGTCGCCTCTGTGCGGGGGCCGGGTGGAGGGTATCGCCTTGCGCGGCCTGCGTCCGAGATCCGGGTGGCGGAGATTTTGGCTGCTGTCGACGAGACGGTCGATGCGTTGCACAAAGGGGCAGGGGCCTCGGGCGGCGCGTCAGGCTCGCGCGCGCAATCGTTGACGAACCGGCTGTGGGAAGGGCTGTCGGCCCATGTCTATGTGTTTTTGCATCAGACGCGGCTGTCGGATGTGGTGCAGAATGATCTTGCGCCCTGTCCTGCGGTGCCGAACCTGTTTGCGGTTGTGGATGAGTAATCCGATGGCCGCTGCGCGACATCATAATTCAGGGGGCTTTGCCCCCGTCTGCTGCCGCAGACTCCCCCAAAGTATTTGGGACCCGAAGAAGATATGAGCCGTGTTTATCTGGATCATAATGCGACCACACCGCTGCGGGCCGAAGCGCGGGCGGCGATGCTGGAGGCGATGGATGTGGTAGGCAACCCGTCCTCGGTCCATGCGGAAGGGCGCGCGGCGAAGGGGATTGTGGAGCGCGCGCGGGCGCAGGTGGCGGACTTGGTTGGCTGTGGGCGCAATCAGGTGGTGTTTACGTCTGGGGCGACGGAGGCGGCGGCGTTGGCTGTGGCGCAGAAGGGGCGGCATGGCGGCGTTTTCACCGCGTTGCCGACAGAGCATGATTGTTTTTTGGATTGGGTGGATGTTGATTTGCCAATCCAATTGCATTCCGATGGCCGGATTGCGGCAACACAAAACGAAATGACGATGGCCTTAGATGCGGTGTCAGACAACGGCGCGGTTTTGCTCGCATGGTCCGCGGCCAACAGTGAGACAGGTATTTGCACCGCTGTGATGCCGACGAGTTCCGTGTATGAGATTTCCGAACATTACGCGGACGGGCCGGTTTCGGTTGACGTTGCCGTGGTGTGCGACCTGACGCAGGCGGTTGGTAAGTCAAAGCTGAACTGGAACATGCAGTTTCGAGCTTCCTACGCGGTCCTGTCGTCGCATAAAATTGGCGGCCCGAAAGGCGTTGGCGCTTTGATCAATTTCACGGCGGATGATCCGCTGGCCATTCTACGCGGTGGGGGCCAAGAAATGGGCCGTCGGTCGGGGACCGAAAACGTCATTGGGATCGCGGGTTTTGGCGCTGCTGCTGAGGCTGCCAAGCGCGATGTGGAGAGCGGCGCTTGGGCCGAGGTTGAGAAACTTAGAAATATTCTAGAAAGCGGTATTGAGGCTGCTGAAAAAGAGACTATTTTCGTCGGGAAAGGCGCGCCGCGTCTGCCGAATACGTCCTGCATGCTAACCCCCGGTTGGAAGGGCGAAACGCAGGTGATGCAGATGGATTTGGCCGGATTTGCGATCAGTGCGGGGTCGGCCTGCTCGTCCGGCAAGGTCAAGGCAAGCCGGGTGCTGAAAGCGATGGGATATTCCGAGCAAGACGCTGCCTGCGCCATACGGGTCAGTTTGGGGCTCGAGACAACAGAAGAAGAGATCCTGCGGTTCGTCGATGCATGGACCGCAGCGAGACAGAAACACAAAGACCGCGCCGCGTGAGCGCCGGACAGGAGAGCGAGATGACAGCTTTGGATGATGTTCAGGTCAAGGACGGTGTGGAAGCGGAGACCGTTGAGGCGGTCAAAGGTTTGGCCGGAAACTACAAATACGGCTGGGAAACCGAGATCGAGATGGAATACGCCCCTAAGGGGCTGACACCCGATATCGTGAAGCTGATTTCCGAAAAGAACGAAGAGCCGGAATGGATGCTTGAGTGGCGGCTGGAGGCGTATAACCGCTGGCTGACCAAGGAAGAGCCCGATTGGGCGATGGTCGACTACCCTGAGATCGACTTTCAGGACCAGTATTATTACGCGCGGCCCAAGTCGATGGAAGTGAAGCCGAAATCCCTGGATGAGGTCGATCCGAAGTTGCTGGCCACCTATAGCAAGCTGGGTATTCCGTTGAAGGAACAGGCGATCCTTGCCGGTGTTGAAGGCGCGGGTGAGATGCCGGCTGAGGCGCGTA
>CAZPXE010000118.1:0-8666 GCA_964590545.1 uncultured Rhodobacterales bacterium
TCCGCCGGGCTATAGCGTTTCGAGAAAACGTTGAATCGCAAAGACCTTGCCGCGCTTCACGCTCTTGGGGACATTCGCGATATGTGTGTCTTAACCATTTCTCGAAACGCTTTAGTGCCCAAACGGCGCGCGCGCAATCGCCCCCACCGCATTGTGAGCACGCCGCCGAACTTTTCGCCGCACTCCCTTGAACCGCCGCCGCCCGCGCACCATAACCGATGGGGAAAGGGCACCACACTTCATGGACACGACAACACGAGCTTTGGAAACCGCCACCACCGCTGGGGGCGCGCTGGATGCTGCGTTCTGGATCACCTGCGGGGTGATCCTGGGGCTGCTGGTGATGTCGGGCTTCTTTTCGGGCTCGGAAACCGCGCTGACCGCCGCCTCGCGCGGGAAACTGCGCAGGCAGGCGGACAAGGGCAGCAAGGGCGCGGAGCGGGCGCTGAACATCACCGAGGATAACGAGCGGCTGATTGGCTCGGTCCTGCTGGGCAACAACCTTGTGAATATCCTTGCAACCTCGCTGGCGACGTCGATCTTCCTGCGCGCCTTTGGCGAAAGCGGTGTGGCGATGGCGACCGCGCTGATGACGCTGCTGGTGCTGATCTTCGCCGAGGTGCTGCCCAAGACCTATGCGATCACCAATGCGGAGAAAGCCGCGAGCCTCGTCTCGCTGCCCATAAGCGTGATTGTGCGCGTCTTCTCGCCCATGGTGGGCGCTGTGCGGCTGCTGGTGCGCGGCGTGCTGAGGGTGTTCGGCGTGCAGACCGATCCGGACAGCCACATCATGGCCGTGCGCGAGGAAATCGCAGGCGCGCTGCAACTGGGCCATTCGGAAGGCGTCGTCGAGAAAGAGGACCGCGACCGCATCCTTGGCGCGCTGGACCTTGCCGACCGGACGGTCGAAGAAATCATGCTCCACCGCTCCGGGATCGAGATGATCAATGGCGGAGACGCGCCGCGGGATATTCTGGAGCAGTGCCTGCGCTCCAACCATACGCGCCTGCCTGTCTATAAGAACGACCCGGAAAACATCACCGGCGTCATCCACGCAAAGGATCTGCTGCGCGCGATGTATGCGCGCATTGGCGGGCCGGATGGGGATGCCAGCAAGCTGACGACGTTTGAGATTACGGACGTCGCGATGGCGCCTTACTTCGTACCAGAGACGACCACGCTGGACGACCAGATGCGGCAATTCCTGCGCCAACGCAGTCACTTCGCGCTGGTGGTGGATGAATATGGCTCGCTTCAGGGGCTAATAACGCTGGAAGATATTCTGGAAGAGATCGTTGGCGAAATCACGGACGAGTTCGACCCACATGACGCGGACCCGGCGGTCGAGGCGATGCCCGATGGCGGCTATCTGGTGGATGGGGCGATGACGATCCGCGATCTGAACCGCGCCAAGGATTGGAACCTGCCCGATGATGAGGCCAACACCGTCGCGGGGCTGGTCATCCACGAGGCGCAGGCGATCCCCACGGTGGGTCAGGTTTTCAGCTTCCACGGCTTCCGCTTTCAGGTGCTGGAGCGTGAGGGCAACCGTATCGCGCAACTCAAGATCCGCCCCCTGTGAGCCACACAATGATCCGCTCCGCAAATGGTCAGGGCATCGCCTGGATGGTGCTCGGCATGTTTGGCTTCGCGGTCTGCGATGCATTGCTGAAGCTGGTGGCGGGCGTGTTCCCGCTGGGGCAGATCATGATCTATCAAGGGCTGGGCGCGGGGCTGTTCTTTGGCTTCATGGCGTGGCGCAGCGGCGCGGGGGATTGGCTGGCGCGGTTCCGCAGCCCTGTGCTGCTGGTGCGCGGGATCGCCGAAGCCGCTGCGGCGACGGGCTTCGTGGCAGCCTTCGCGACCGTCTCACTATCGACCGTGGCGGCGATCATCCAATCCAATCCGCTGCTGGTGACGATGGGCGCGGCCCTGATGCTGGGCGAGCGGGTCGGCCCGTGGCGCTGGGGCGCGATTGCGGTGGGGCTGGTCGGTGTCCTGCTGGTGCTGAAACCGGGCAGCGATGCGTTCGAGCCGGGCGCGCTTTACGCAGTGGGCGCGGTGCTGGCCCTGTCGGTGCGTGATCTGCTGACACGCTGGGTACCCAAGGAAGTCCCGACCTTTCAGATCGGCACCTTCGCCATGGTCTTTATCGTCGTGGTCGGAGCGTTGCTGCAACTTGGCACCGCCGCGCCGATCTATCAGCCGAATTTCTGGGAACTCGTCTTCCTTCTCGGCTCTGTCGCCACCCTGCCCATCGGCATCTATGGCACCACCGCCGCAATGCGGGTGGGCGAAATCAGCGTGGTCACCCCATTCCGCTACTCTCGCCTGATCTTTGCGATGATCCTTGCCGCGCTGATCTTTGGCGAGCGGCCTGACGCGCTGACCTACCTAGGCGCGGCTCTGATTGTGGGGACCGGGATTTTCACCCTGTGGCGCGAGCGGCGGGCGAAACAGACGTAACATGCATCGGCAATGCGGTGCTTTGAGAGCTCAAACCCTTGCAAAAACGTAGACGCGACCATTTAGAGGGTTTCCAAGACTGCATCCGCAATTGCCCCTGCGCATGTCTTGGTATCAGCGCTGCCACCAAGGTCTGGCGTGCGCAAAGACTGCTCCGATAGTACCCGTTCAATCGCCGCAATAATCGCAGCACTGGCCTCATGCGCGCCCAAATGTTCAAGCATCATCGCACCTGCCCAGATTTGCCCAACTGGGTTTGCGATACCCTGTCCAGCGATATCGGGTGCCGAACCATGTACGGGCTCAAAAAGCGAAGGGAACGTCCCTTCGGGATTGATGTTTCCCGACGGGGCGATCCCAATTGTGCCCGTGCAGGCCGGTCCAAGATCAGAAAGGATATCGCCAAACAAGTTTGAGGCGACAACAACGTCAAACCAGTCGGGATGCAGGACAAACTGCGCCGTCAAAATATCGATGTGATACTTGTCGACCTTGATATCAGGATATTGGGCTGCCATTTCCACAACCCGTTCATCCCAATAAGGCATTGTAATTGAAATGCCATTTGACTTGGTGGCAGAGGTCAAATGCCCACTTCGCTTAGCGGCCAGATCAAAAGCATATTTCAGGATTCGGTCGACGCCATGACGGCTCATGACAGTCTCTTGCACCACGATCTCGCGATCTGTGTCCGGATACATGCGCCCTCCGATGGAGGAATATTCGCCTTCGGTGTTTTCGCGCACGATCATCATATCGATTTCGCCGGGTTTGCGATTGGCCAACGGCAGCGGAACGCCGGGCATCGCGCGCGCAGGGCGTAGGCTGACATACTGATCAAACTCACGGCGAAACTTGATAAGCGAACCCCAAAGCGAGATGTGATCGGGCACAACCTCCGGCCAGCCGACAGCCCCGAAAAATATCGCGTCACTCCCGCCAATTTGGTCTTTCCAATCCTCAGGCATCATTTGGCCATGGGCAGTGTAATAATCAGCGGATGCAAAATCGTGGTCGGTGAAGTCAAAGCCCAGATTAAAGCGCTTTTGTGCAGCCTCCAGGACACGTACGCCTTCGGGGGTTGTTTCTTTACCAATGCCATCACCGGGGATAACGGCAATGTTCCAACTGTTCTTCGGCATATTGTTTATCCGTTTTTTCATCATTTGACCCTTCTCAGCCTTCTAAGCCAGGAATCGGAATAAAGCGAAGTTTGTTTCGGCTCAGAAAAGCTGAATGTCGGCGTTGAAGCGGATCGGTTCATTCATCCTCTTGGCAGCATTAGACACAATGGGCTCATAGCTGCCAGTCGCCCTCGGTGCCCTTAAACAGCTTGCCCCTATCGGGTAGAAAACCCTGCCCCGAACGCGCGCGCAGAGACACGTTATCGCTAACATCTTTCTGCGCTCTGCACCCTTCCCTCTTCGCACCTGCAGCGTTAAGAGACGCGTAAATGCTGCGCCATCCGAAGGAACCGACCCAATGAGCACGATTATCGACATTCACGCCCGCGAAATTCTCGACAGCCGGGGCAATCCGACGGTTGAGGTCGATGTTGTGCTCGAAGATGGCACGATGGGCCGCGCCGCAGTGCCGTCGGGGGCGTCGACCGGGGCGTATGAGGCCGTGGAAAAGCGCGATGGTGACAAGACGCGCTATATGGGCAAAGGCGTGTTGGAGGCCTGCGCGGCCGTGAATGGCGAGATTGCCGAAGTGCTGGTGGGCATTGACGCCGCCGAGCAAGAAGAGATTGACGCCGCGATGATCGAACTCGATGGCACGCCGAACAAGGCGCGTCTGGGTGCCAATGCGATCCTTGGCGTGTCGCTCGCCACCGCCAAGGCGGCGGCGGATTACTGTAGCCAGCCGCTTTATCGCTATGTGGGCGGCACCTCGGCCCGCGTGCTTCCGGTGCCGATGATGAATATCATCAACGGGGGCGAGCATGCCGATAACCCGATCGACATTCAGGAATTCATGATCATGCCCGTTAGCGCGGGCAATATCCGCGACGCGGTTCGCATGGGCGCGGAAGTGTTCCACACGCTCAAGAAAGAACTCAGCGCTGCGGGCCTGGCCACAGGTGTGGGTGATGAGGGTGGTTTTGCACCGAATATTTCCTCGACCCGAGACGCGCTGGATTTCATCCTGAAGGCGATTGAAAAAGCGGGCTATCGCCCGGCAGAGGATATGTTCCTCGCCCTCGATTGTGCCGCGACCGAGTATTTCAAGGACGGCAAATATGTGCTGGCGGGCGAAGGCAAGACCTTAAGTTCCGAAGAAAACGCTGCTTATTTGGAAGCACTGGTGAATGACTACCCAATCATCTCCATCGAAGACGGCATGGCCGAAGATGATTGGGACGGCTGGAAGGCGCTGACCGATACCTTGGGCGAGCGCTGCCAATTGGTGGGCGACGATTTGTTCGTGACCAACCCGGAGCGTCTGGCCGACGGGATCAAGAAGGGTTGCGCCAATTCCATGCTGGTTAAAGTGAACCAGATCGGCTCCCTGTCGGAAACGCTGCGTGCGGTCGATATGGCCCACCGCGCGGGCTTTACAAATGTGATGTCCCACCGCTCGGGCGAAACCGAAGATGCCACCATCGCAGACCTCGCGGTGGCGACAAATTGCGGTCAGATCAAGACCGGCTCGCTGGCGCGCTCGGACCGGCTGGCGAAGTACAACCAGCTGATACGTATTGAAGAGGCCCTTGGCGAGACGGCCGTATATGCCGGTACAGGCATTCTGCGCTAAGCTCAAAACCACTACAGGTAGAAAAACGGCAAGAGATTGCCGTAAGCGGAAAAATCCACTTGCGACAATCCCTTAGCCTTAGCAAACTAAGGTCATCGCGCGTAACTTGGCGCGCGTGTTGCTGACATCACCTGTCGTTTCAACCAGTAATCGCTTTGTGCAAGTTTCACGCGGCACGGTCCTTTTCGGATTACGAAACGAGCATGCACACTTTAAACGAGAGAGTTCTATTCGCCCTCAGTGGCGCAATGGCGCCACTGAAGTATGAAGAAGAAATCCGCCACCTGAAGAAATCTGAAATCGGGTCAACCCGCGAATTGGTGTTCCGCCAATCCCTGGTTGGTGTGGTCGGCGTAATGATTTATCTGGCGACCAATGATCCGATCATACTGGCTTGGATACCGCTGTTTCTGTCGCTGAACTTTCTTTATTATGTGCTGCTGCACGCCACAACGATCCCCTTCACCATGGCGCGCTATATCGGGATGAATTTGGTGTTCGTGTTGGCATCAACCGTGTTCACTTTCATGCCAATTTATATTTGGGTCACGGCAACGGATACGGCCGTGAAAGCAGCCGCAATCTTTGCGGTTTTGGGGCATGGTATATTCAGTCTTTGCCATCACACGCGCCGCACGCTTGCTGCGTTTTGGGACAATGTTCTGGTCTTGTCCGCTATTGGGGCCGTGACGCTATATCAGGCCAGTGTGATGGATAACGTCTTGCAACAGTTAGTTTTCATCGTCGGAGGGGGCGGGGTAATGTTCTATTACCTCCTCGCGCACAACGCCGCCATTAATGATCGGCAGGATCTGAGCAACATTCGCTATGATATGCTTGAAGCGATGAAACTGAATGCGATGGGGCAGATTACTGCGGGCGTTGCGCATGATTTCAACAACAAGCTCACCGTCATTCAGGGCAACATCGACCTCGCCGCTCTTGCACATGATCCGATTGACCGGGCGGAGCGGTTGGCCGATGCGCGCGCCGCCGCAGAGAACGCAGCCGATGTCGTCGCCCATATGCGCGCCTTTGTGCGCAAGTCACCGCTGTCTGTGAAGACGGTAAATCTTACAAGTTTCAGCACTTACTTCACTGATACGACTCGGGGCTATCTGCCCGAAACTCTGGACTTCAACATATTGCGGGACCCGGCGGCCGAGACATTGGACACTGACCCGAGCCTGCTGGAAACAGCCCTGCTTAATCTTGTTCTGAACTCTCGCGACTCGATGGCGCAGACCGGCGGGACAATTGAATTGCATATCGCGCCCTGCGATCTGAACACTTGGTCAGGCCGCGCGCCGAGCGCTCCGGGACCATACTTGCGCTTTGACATGTGCGACACTGGCCCCGGCCTGCCCATAGAGAAATTTCGGCTGGTACAAGAGCCCTTCTACAGCTCAAAAGCCAGCGGAATGGGCACCGGGTTGGGCCTGTCGCTGGTCAAAGGCTTCACTGAACAGACCGGCGGCGCGCTGGAGTTGCGCAACCGTCCAATTGGCGGTTTGATGGTGTCGATGCTACTGCCGGTGACCTTGCAAACATGACCGAACTGACCATTCGCCCCGCCATCTGGGAATACGATGGCGCGGAGATCCGCGCACTTTGCTGGGCCTATCGCGATTTGCTGGTCGAGCGGACCTCCGGGTTTCCCGGCTTGCTCGACCGCTACTACGCCAAGGCCGATTATGCTGCGCTACTGGATGATCTGCCCCGAATCCACGCCCGTCCGCGCGGCGATATTCTGGTGGCGGATTTGGGCGGCAAAGTGGTGGGCAGCGCGATGTATTATCCACTGGCGCAGCCGGGTCTGACTGAAATCAAACGCATCTTTGTTGCGCCCGAAGCGCGCGGGATGTCCGCGGGACGGGCGTTGATCGAGGACTGCATGCGCCGCGCGGTGGCGGATGGGTATACGCGCATGGTGCTCGATACGATGATCGAACTTACCGAAGCGATCCGGCTTTATGAGGCGATGGGGTTCACCCCTGCGGCGCCGTTTTATGACCTGCCCGACGATGCCGCCCCCGCGATCCGCTTTTTCGGCATCGACCTGAAGCCGGAGCAAGGCTAGCCTTTGGGTATGACTGCTGCTGAGATCATCGCCCGCCTGAACCTCGCCCCTCATCCCGAAGGGGGGCACTACCGCCAGACATGGGTGGACGAGACCTCCAATCAGGGTGCCGGGCGGCCCAGCGGCACCTGCATCTATTTCCTGCTGGCCGAGGGCGAGAGCAGCCATTGGCACAAGGTCGATGCGACGGAAATCTGGCTATATCATTCCGGCGCACCGCTGGTTCTGAGCCTGAGCGCAACAGATGAAGGTCCGGCGGTCGATCATCTGCTGACCCCCGACTTGGACGCGGGCGCACCGCAGATCATCGTGCCGGAAGGCCATTGGCAGGCGGCGCGCAGCACAGGAACCGATCCGGGGGCCTACACGCTGGTCTCTTGCACCGTCTCGCCGGGGTTTCAATTCGAAGGGTTCGAGCTGGCCCCGCCCAGTTTCGACATCCCCCGCGCCGCGCGATGACGGATCACCGGGCTGTTCTGAAATCCCTGCCTGCCGCGCAGAAGGCCGCGTTGATGACACGATCCGACGCGGCGGGGCTGCAACATCTGGCGCTGTATCTTGGCGCGCTTTGCCTGACGAGCGGCTATATTCTGATGCAAGCGCCGCTATGGGGGTTGGCGCTGCTGCCCCATGGGGTGTTGCTGGTGTTCCTGTTCACGCTCAGCCACGAATGCACCCACCAAACGCCGTTTCGAACGCGCTGGCTGAATGAGGCGGCCGGCCATGCCATCGCTCCGCTGCTCGCCCTGCCCTTTGTGTGGTTCCGATATTTCCATCTGGCCCATCACAAACATACCAACGATCCCGAACGCGACCCAGAAATCGCGGGCCATCCGCGCCCCGGCAACTGGCGCAGCTTTGCGCTCTATCTGTCCGGTTGGGGCTATTGGTCGGGCATGGGCCGCGTGCTGTGGCAGAACGCGTTTGGGGTGATCGACGCGCCGTATTTGCCTGCGCGGGTGCATGTCGCGTTGCGTATTGAGGCGCGGGTGATCCTTAGCGTCTATACGCTTGTGGCGCTGTCGCTGCTCTGGTCGCCGCTGGCGCTGTGGCTTTGGATTGTGCCAGTGGTCATTGGCCAGCCAGTGCTGCGGGTCTATCTGCTGGCAGAGCATGGGCTGTGCCCGCCTGTTGCCAATATGCTGGAGAATACCCGCACGACCTTCACCAACAGGCTGGTGCGGTTTCTGGCGTGGAACATGCCCTATCATATCGAGCATCACTCCGCCCCGAATGTGCCGTTTCACCACTTGCCCGCCTTGCACGCGGCGATGCGGGAGCATCTGGTCTCGACCTGCGACAGCTATCGCGCCTTTACGCGCGATTATGTGCGACACCTCCGCTAGACCTTTCTTCCAAGAAA
>CAZPXE010000119.1:0-8617 GCA_964590545.1 uncultured Rhodobacterales bacterium
TTTGCGCGAGTGCACGGCGAGGATTTTCTCGCGGCCTTTGATGTCGGGATTGCCAACGGTGACCTGACGGTCAAACCGGCCCGGACGCAGCAGCGCGGGGTCCAGAACGTCTTTACGGTTGGTCGCGGCGATGATGATCACGCCTTCATTGGCCTCGAACCCGTCCATTTCGACGAGCAACTGGTTGAGCGTTTGTTCCCGCTCATCATTGCCGCCGCCATAGCCGGCACCCCGATGGCGGCCCACAGCGTCGATCTCGTCGATAAACACGATACAAGGCGCATTTTTCTTGGCCTGCTCGAACATGTCGCGCACACGGGACGCACCCACGCCGACAAACATTTCCACAAAATCAGAGCCTGAGATGGTGAAGAACGGCACACCCGCCTCACCGGCCACAGACCGCGCGAGCAGCGTTTTACCAGTACCCGGAGGGCCCACCAACAGCGCGCCTTTGGGGATTTTCCCGCCCAGACGGCTGAATTTCTGCGGGTTACGCAGGAATTCAACGATTTCCTCAAGCTCTTCCTTAGCTTCGTCGATGCCCGCCACGTCGTCAAACGTCACGCGACCATGCTTTTCGGTCAGCATCTTGGCTTTGGACTTGCCAAAGCCCATCGCGCCGCCGCCACGCCCGCCTTGCATGCGGTTCATGAAGTAAATCCAAACGCCGATCAGCAGCAGAATCGGCAGCACCGACAGCAGGAACGCTTGGAACCCCGATTGCGCCTGTTGCTCGGCGCGCACGTCGATGTCGTTTTCGATCAGCAGGTCGGTGATTTCGGCATCAGCGGGCTTGATCGCCACATAATCCGTCTCACCGCGCCGGAAGCGGACCTGTTCGCCATCAAGGGTAACATTCGTCACTTCGCCGCGCTCAACGGACTCGACAAACTCCGAATAGGTGACTTCGCGGCTTTGCATCGTGCCGCCAGAGCCCGAAAACAGATTAAAAAGCGCCAGAATCAGGACGAACAGAACGACCCAAAAGGCGATATTGCGTGCATTTCCCAAGGAAACTCTCCTGCCAAGAGCGGCGCGGGGTGGGGCGGCCGCTCGGATACATATCTCTTGATAGTTAAAATAGAG
Source organism: uncultured Rhodobacterales bacterium (assembly GCA_964590545.1). Taxonomy (GTDB): domain Bacteria; phylum Pseudomonadota; class Alphaproteobacteria; order Rhodobacterales; family Rhodobacteraceae; genus Aliishimia. Next base: position 1,090 of record CAZPXE010000119.1, read on the forward strand.
ATGACGGGCGCGGGTTCAATGTGTTTCAAGGAATTCCCCGAAACTGGTGTCAATTTGCGCCTGCCAAGCGGGGTCTAAACCCAGAACGGGCGCTGAAATCAGCAATTTGCCCTCGAAAATCGCGGGAGAGGCCAACAAAGCCGGACGCGGCAGCCCCGAGTCGCGCCAGTCCTTGATCTGCGACAGAGCGTCGCCAAGGGGGGCGATGCAGGCATTTTCGGGCGGATTTACCGGGCCGGTGATGCGCCAGCGGTGGTCCCATTTCGTATGCGGGCCGGAATAGGGTTCGGGCGTCAGCTCGATGGCGGATGGCTCGCGGAAAATGCGGATATGGTCCGGTTTGGTGTCCAGCAGCGCGCCGCACAGCGTGCCTGCCCCGCCAGCCAAAACGCGCTCCAACAGTGCCTCCAAACCGTCGGCGCGGGGGCGGTAATCTGCGCCAGAAACCCACATGCAGGCCGCCGCAAGCAGGCGCATTTGGGTGTCCCGTTCGACAGCGGCGAACCGGTCCCGCTCGAAACCAAGCGCGCCTGCGCCGAGGTCTTTCGCCACCTGTCCAGCCACTTGGACAGCGCGGGCGGTAAGTGCATGCGACGCGCGCCGCATTCGCTGAGCGGTGAGTTCCAGCTTGGCCGCATCCAAGCCAAGCTCTGCCAGCGCGGGCAGCAAGGCGCGGGCGCGGCTACGGTCGTAGCTCGGGTCTTCGTTGGTCGGGTCCTCCACCCATGGAACGTGCAGTGTGCGGGCATATTGGCGCAACTCGGCGCGGGACATTTCAAGGCAGGGGCGGATCACGTCGAAGCCTTGCGGGGTACGGCGGCGGGGGCGCATCGCGGCCAGACCCTCAACACCAGAACCGCGTGCGAGGCGCAGCAGGAAGGTTTCGGTCACATCATCCGCCGTATGCGCCATAAGCACATGAGATATATCAGGAAAATGGGGTTCAAGCCAGCCACCAATCAGGTCCAGTCGGGCGCGGCGGGCGGCGTCCATCACGTTGCCCCGCCCGTCCCAATGCCAGCGCAGGGTCGTATGGGGCCAGCCCAAATCGGCGCAAAACTTCGCCACCATCTCGGCCTCGGCGGTGCTTTCGGCCCGCAGCCCATGATCCACCGTCACCACATGCAGGTGCACGCCCCAAAGCTGGGTCCAGTTATGCGCCAGCGCCAGCATCGCCATTGAATCGCCGCCGCCCGAGACGGCGAGGGCGATATCTTTGGGAAAATCCGGGCCAAGAAGCTGGCCCATCGCGGCTGCGAAACGCTCCGGCAATGGTGCCCGATTTCGTCCTTTATCAGGAGCAGCCAATGTTCACCATTTGCCCGCGCGCTTGATCGACAGCGGGGTCGGAGGGGAAGCGGATTTCGACCTCGGCCAGTGTCAGGCAGGCCTCGTTGGTCTGGCCCAGACGGCCCAGCGCATTGCCAAGGCGATAGAGCGCGTTGGGCGCGGTTTGCCCCGTAGGCGCGAGGGAGAAGGCGTTGAGGAAGGCGCGCGCTGCCTCGCGGATATCGCCCATGTTTTCAAGCGCTTCGCCCCGGCCAAACTCGGCGTCTGGCCCAAGCGGAGAGCCAGGATAGGCGGTGCCGAAGGCTGCGAATTGCTGTGCGGCGCTGGTGAAGTCGCCGGAAGCCAGCGCTTCGCGGGCGCTGTCAAAATCGGCCTCTTCGCTTATGGCGAGTTCGGGGCCATCGTCAGGGGCTGCGCCGGGGTCTTCGACAACTGGCCTTGTATAGTCATCAAATCCCGCTGAGCCGGTTATGTCACCACCCAGAGTGGGTGTGTCGCCCAAAGTCCCTATATCGCAACCCGGTTCCAACTCGCACAAGCGGAACTCCAGATCGCCGATCTGGTTGGTGCCATCGCGCACGATGCGATCAATGCGGAACTGCATTTCTTCGGTGTGGGCGGTGAGGCGTTGCAACTCGCTTTCAATGGCGTTCAGCCGATCCAAGGCCGTGCCGCCTGCAGTGCCGGTGGGCGCGCCGGTAGTGTTCAGCTCCTGCCCCAGCGCGCGGATTTGGCCATAAAGAATTGTCAGCTCCTGCCGGATATCGGCCAGCGTCTGCGTGTTATCCTGCGCCGCCACTGGCGCAGAGAGAGACAGCACCAACACTGTGCTTATTGCCAAGAGTTTGCGCATCGCCAGCCCCCTGTTACTCTTCCAAGTCTACCCGAACACCCTGCTTCGGTTATCTATTTTCAGCATGCCGAAAAGCTGAAAAGTGCATACCACTTTTCAGCGACAGGCTTCAGCTGCTTAGTCCGCCCGCCAGAACGGTCACGGACCGGCGGTTCTGGGCATAGCAGCTTTCGGCAGAACATAGCTCTGCCGGGCGCTCTTTGCCATAGGACACAACGCGCAAGCGGTTCCCGGCGACACCTTTGGAGATCAGGTAGTTGCGCACCGCATCGGCGCGGCGTGCCCCAAGAGCGAGGTTGTATTCTCGGGTGCCTTTTTCATCCGCATGGCCTTCGACAACCGCCGTGAAGCCGATATTGGTGCCGAGCCATGTGGCCTGTCCATCCAGCGTGGCCATTCCGGCGGAGGTCAGGCTGGATTGGTCCACCTCGAACAACACCCGATCGCCCACGGTTTGCGAGAAATAGGCGGGCGAGGTCGGATCGCTGGCGCTGCCCGGTACGATTTCACCGCCAATGGGCTGCCCGCCAGCATCCGCGACGGGATCACCGCCAAGCTGGCTGGGGTCGTTACAAGCGGCAAGGCCAAGTGCGCCGCACAGAAGCAGAATAGATGGTTTAAACGTCAATGTCATATGTCTCACCGCTCGGATTATGCGCCCCGGTTCGGGCCAGCGCGCTTTTGGTTGTTTGGTGGGACCTTACCAAATTCCGCCCCACTTGTGAATCACGTCTTATTGCACCTATTGCAAAGGGCCCCAGCTTGGGTCCGAGCCGCCATCGGGCGTGCGGACCGGACGTAGAGCGCGCCCCGTCACATCGACGGAATAAAGCGTGCTGCGGCCCGACGCGCCTTGCGTCTCGCGGGTGAACATCAAAACGCGGCCATTGGGCGCCCATGTGGGGCCTTCGTCGAGAAAGGACGACGTCAGCAACCGTTCCCGCGTGCCATCGGTGCGCATCACGCCGATATGGAACCGGCCCTTGTTCTGTTTGGTGAACGCGATCAGGTCGTCGCGGGGGGACCAGACGGGGGTGCCGTAGCGACCCTCACCGGAACTGATCCGCCGCGCAGCGCCGCCGCTGGCGGGCATGATGTAGAGTTGCTGTGTGCCGGAGCGGTCGCTTTCGAACACGATCTGGCTGCCATCCGAGGAGAAGCTGGGGGCGGTCTCAATCGACGGAGCCGAGGTCAGGCGCGTGGCACGGCCACTGGCGATGTCCATCGTATAAAGGTCCGTATTGCCGCCTTGGGTCAGCGAATAAACGACGCGGCTGCTGTCGGGCGAGAAGCGCGGGGCGAAGGACATGGTGCCATCGGCGCTTTCCAGCACACGGCGCTGCACGGTGCCGACATCCAGAACGTAGATTTTCGGAAAGCCCGTCTCGTAACTGGTATACAGCACCCGGTCGCCCTTGGGCGAGAAGCGCGGGGCGAGCACGATGGCGCGGCTGTCGGTCAGGTCCTGCACATTCGCGCCGTCATAATCCATGATCGCCAATCGCTTGGCGCGGTTGCCCTTGGGCCCGCTTTCCGACACGAACACCACGCGGCTGTCGAAATAGCCGCTCTCTCCGGTGATGCGGGAGTAAACCGCATCGGCCACCTTATGCGCCATGCGCCGCCAGCCCTCAGTCGTCCCGGCAAATTGCAGGCCTTGGCCCATCTCAGCCCCTGAAACTACGTCATAAAGGCGGAATTTTACGTTGATCTGGTTGCCGCTGACCGACACGGCCCCGGCAATCATCGCCTGAGCGTTGATCGCGCGCCAATCGGCAAAGGCGACGGGGGCGGCGAAGTCGGAAAACGGGCTGATATAGGCATTGGCGGGGATTTCGCGGAACAGGCCCGTGCCGCTGAGATCGGCAGAGACGACGCGCGCAAGATCCGCGCCCAGCTTCGCCGCCGTAGGGCTTTCGGGCACGAAATCCGGCACCACGAAAGGCATTGGTTCGATCACACCTTCGGTTATGGTGATCCTGAGGCGTCCCTCTTCCTGCGCCGTCCCGTCTTCCTGCGCCGTCGCCGCGAATGTCAGGGCCAGCACCGCCAGCAGCGCCGCACCGATATAAGATACAAGTCGAAACAAGGTCATCGCCAGAACATCCCCTCAGGGTCAAAGGTCATTTCTATTTCGCGCCATTGGCTGAATTTTTCCACCGGCAGCGGGAAACCGTCCCGTCCGCAGCGGATTATTGCCCGCCGCGCAGTGTCAAAGACGCGCTGCGCCGAGGCCGCGCTGCCGCCGGCGCTGGAAAGCATGCGGATCGTGTCGGTCTTGGGTGTGCCGTTCTCGTTCATCTCGACATAGACGACAACTTTCGTCTCCTGCGCCTCGGTACTAAGCGCGCCGACGTTCCAGCAAGTGGACACGGCAACGCGCAGCCCCTCCCGCTCGCGCCCTGTCAGCGGCGGGCCAGAGCGGGGTGTCGGCGTGGGCGCGGTGTTTTCGCTGAGCGCGGCGGCCACGGCATCGGCAACGGCGTCGGAAACCGGATCGTCTTGCTGTGGCGCAGGCTCGGGCTCCGCCGTCTGCACGGGCGGAGTAGGCCGCGCGGGGCGCGACTTGGGCGGGCGCAGGCTGGTTGTGGGCGCGGTGGTCGGCTCGTCCGCCTCGGTCACAAGTTCCGTTGTGCTTTCGGGCGGCGCGGTGGCTTCCTGCGCGTCCTCTTGCGCCTCGCCTGCGGTGTTTTCATCGACGGCGGTCTGCTCTTGGGTGTCTTCGACGGCCTCAGGTTCCGGCTCGGCCACCGGCTCCGGCGCGACGCGGTCGGCTTGGTCGGGAACGGCTTCTTCGACAGGCTCTGGTTCTACAACAGCGACCTCTTCGGGCTGCGGTGGCTCGGGCGCGACGTCGGGGAGGGGTTCAGGCTCTGGCGTGGGAAGCGGCTCTGGCGGGGTGATCGGCTCTGGCTCTTCCACGGCCACAGGCGTGTCCGGCTCCGGCACGGGCTGCGGCTCTGGCACAGGAGGGGGCGCGGGTTGGGCGACCTCTACCGTGGCGTCGGGCTGCGGCGCTTGGTTCAGCAATTCCTCGAACTGCCCTTGCGAGATCACGGACACGGTCTGCACCTGCATCTCGGGCGGCTCAGAGGAGAACACACCGCCAAGGACCATCCACCCGATGAGCGCCGCATGCGCTGCACCGGAGAGTATGGTCCCCGTATCATAAGGGCGCCCGTCCAAAGCTCGCTACCCATCCTCACCCGTCAGCGTCGGCCCGCCGATATCCGTGACGAGCCCAATATTCGAAAAGCCCCCGGCGTTGAGCGCGCCCATAATTTCCATCACCTCGGCGTACGGCACGGACCCGTCGGCCCGCAAGAAGACGCGGTCACTGCTGCGCTCGGCGGCGATGGCCGACAGGCGCGCGACCAGATCGGTGCGGGGGACTTCGGTGGTTTGCAATTGCACGCTTCCCCCTGCGGTGATCGTGATGGTGAGCGGTTCTTCCTGATCGACCGGCAACGCGCCCGCCGCCGATTTCGGCAACTCAACAGGCACACCCACGGTCAGAAGCGGCGCGGCGACCATGAAGATAATCAGCAGCACCAGCATCACATCGACGAAGGGGGTGACGTTAATCTCTGCCATCGGCTGCGCGCGGCGGCGTTTGCGGCCAGACCGCCGCCCGCCGCTATCGGATTTGATGACCCCGGCGCTCATGGCTCAGGCGTCCAACTGGCGCGACAGGATGGTGGCAAACTCGTCCGCAAAAGCCTCATAGCCGCTGACAATGCGGTCCGCGTCCATGCTGAGCTTGTTGTAGTAAATCACCGCAGGGATCGCTGCGAACAGGCCCAAACCCGTCGCCAACAACGCCTCGGCAATACCAGGGGACACGCCCGCCAGATTGGTGTTCTGCTGTTCGGCAATCTCGATAAAGGCGTTCATGATGCCGATGACGGTCCCGAAGAGGCCAATGAAGGGCGCTGACGAGCCAACGGTGGCCAAAATGGTCAGGCCCGATTGCAACTCTTCCGCCTCTTTCTGGATCGCCACATCCATCGAACGGTCGATGCGCGAAGTTGCGCCCGCAATCATCGCGCCATCTTCGCGGTGCGAGCGCCGCCATTCGGTCATGCCAGCGGCGAAAACCCGTTCCGCTCGCCCACCGGGGCTTGGGCCGATCTCATCAAACAGCCCATCCAGCGGCTCACCAGACCAGAAGCGCGCATCAAACGCCGCCACCTCGGCCCGCGCCGCGCGGTACAAAAGGAGTTTTCGAATGATGATCGACCAGGCCCAGAACGAGGCCACGATCAGCATGATCATCACAAGTTTCACGGTCAAAGTGGCGCGCAAAAATAGGCCCCACATGGAGAAATCAATCTCCCCGGCCAGCGCCAGCGTCTCTGCTTCCATCTGCCTGCTCTTTTGTTTTGGCCCTTTTTGCGGACCTTATTTGGGCAAGCGATACCATGTTTTTCAGGGGAAAGCTATCACTTCGGCGTCAGTTTCTGGCGAAGTTCCGCTGGAAGGCGGACGGGCTTGCCATCGGTATTAGCGCAAACGGCGGTAACGATGGCTTTGAAGATCAGCTGATCGCCATGCATCACCTTCTGGTCAAACACCCAGCGAAGACGCCCTTCTGCCCAATGCTCGCTGACCACCGTCAACCGATCCCCAAGCCGCGCCGACGAGATGTAATCGGCCTCGACGCGCGTGACGACGAACACCACACCCTCATCGCGCATGGCGCGTTGATCAAGACCCATCTCTTCAACCACTTCCGAGCGCGCGCGTTCGATATACCGCAGGTAATTGGCGTAATAGACGATGCCCGCCATGTCGGTGTCTTCGTAATAGACAGTCAGGGGGAATTGATGTGCCATGGTCCGCCTCCTACTGCGCCCGCGCCTGCCCAAGCCGCGCGGCAAGGCGCAGCGCGTGGGACGCGTCCTGTGCCGCGAGGGGCATGACCGGATCATAGGCGGCGCGGATCACCTCGGCGATATCGGGACGCAGCACGGTTGTACCATTCGCCACCGCCAGCGGGGAGCGATCGCGGAAGGCCAGATCGGACCAAAGCAAGATGGATTGCACCACCTGGCTCAGCGCCAGCGTTTCGGCAGAGACGGATTTCAAATCGTCATTCATCCGCAGAAAGACAAAACAAGCCTGAATGCCCCCGGCATCATCAAATCGGAAAATTCGGTATTGATTGGCATCCCCGGCCACCAGTCGCTCGACCAGCGGGGCAAGTTCCGGGATGAGCCGGTCGAGGTTCGGCACCTCCAGAAGTTCCCGCCAATCCTCTAAAAAGAACCACATGAAGTTGGCGCCCAGTTCCGGGTCCAACTCGACCATCTCATGGCCCGCCAATTGGCACACGGCCTCGACCGCGCCCTTGATGAGCGACAACGTCTCATCCTGCACCCCAAA
>CAZPXE010000120.1:0-8543 GCA_964590545.1 uncultured Rhodobacterales bacterium
GAGTACAAAGCGGCTCTAACACGGCTGGATCAGAGCCTAATTGATGATCTGCACGCGGCGTGGGGCGCGCCAGACGCGGACCCGGACGTTCGGGACGGGGCGTTTCATTTCGCGGCGATCCAATGCGGTTCGGTGGTGGTCGGGCTGCAACCGGAACGGGGCACGCCGAAGCTGCGGGCGGATGAGTATCACGACCTGTCGCGGGTGCCGCGCCATGCCTATGTGGCGTTCTATCTGTGGCTTCAGGCGCGCGCGGATGCGGTGATCCATATCGGTGCGCATGGCACGCTGGAATGGCTGCCGGGCAAGTCGGTGGCGCTCTCGCACACCTGTTGGCCCGAAGCGTTGATTGGCGATCTGCCGGTGATCTATCCGTTCATCGTTAACGATCCGGGCGAGGCGGCGCAGGCCAAGCGGCGCATTGGCGCGGTCACGCTGGGCCATATCCCGCCGCCGCTGCGCGAAAGTGGCACGCCGGACCGGCTGGTGCGGCTTGAGGCCTTGCTGGACGAGTTCTCGAACGCCGATGGGCTGGACCCAAAGCGGCGCGACCGGCTGCAAGAGGATATCCGCGCCGAGGCGCAGGCGCTGGGGCTTGAGGATGATCTGGGCGTGGACCGGGCGAGCTGTTCGGCAGAGGCGATCACGCGGATCGACCGTTTTGTCTGCGACATCAAGGAAAGCCAGTTCGGCGAGGGGCTGCATATTTGGGGCCGCCCAGCGAAAGACGGCGCGCCCTTTGACACAAGCGCCTCGGTCGCGGCAGAGCGGCAGGCGCTGCTTGATGCGCTGGATGGCAAGCGGATTGAGGCCGGGCCATCGGGCAGTCCCTATCGCGGGCGCAGTGATGTGCTGCCGACGGGGCGGAATATGTTCACCACCGACCCCCGCTCGGTCCCGACGCGCGCGGCCTATGCGCAAGGCGTGCGGCTGGGTGATGAGCTGGTGCGGCGGCATTTACAGGATGAGGGGGATTGGCCCAAGGGGCTGATCGTCGATCTGTGGGGGTCTGCCACGATGCGCACGGCGGGCGAGGAATTCGCCATGGCGCTGTCGCTGCTGGGTGTGCGTCCGATCTGGGATGCGGGGTCTGAGCGGGTGTCAGGCATCGAAGTGATCCCGATTACCGAGCTGGAGCGACCTCGTATCGATGTGACCTTGCGCGTTTCTGGCCTGTTCCGGGATGTGTTCCCGACGCTGTCGGCGCTGTATGGCCAAGCGGTGCGGGCGCTGGCGGCGCGCGAGGAAGCGCCCGATTGGAACCCGTTCGCGGGCCGGGCCGAGACGGCGCGGGTTTATGGGCCTGCACCGGGCAGTTTCGGTCTGGGCATGGGCGCGATGCTGGAGGATTACAGCGAAGAGGCGCGGCGCGCGGCTGGTGAGGCGTGGATGAGCGCCTCGGCCTGGGCGCTGGATGGCGATAGCGCGACGCGGGATGCTGATGGGCTGCGCGCGCGGGTCGGGCAGGCGGATAGCTTCGTGCATTTGCAGGATTTGCCAGAGACGGATGTTCTGCTGGCTTCGGATTACGCTGCGCATGAGGCGGGGTTTGCGGCAGCCAAGCGGTTGGCCGGCGGGGACGCGGCGCTGTGGCATATGGATAATACCGACCCCAGCAAGCCCGCAGCGCGTAGCTTGCAAGAGGAAGTGGCCCGCGTTGTGCAGGCCCGCGCGGCGAACCCGGATTGGATCGCGGGCATGAAGGCGCATGGCTTTCGCGGCGCGGCCGAGATCGCGGCAACGCTGGAGCATATGGCCAGCTTCGCGCATCTGGCCGGGGTTGTTGGGCCGCATCTGTTTGACCTCTATCACGAAGCGACTTTGGGCGATGAGGCGACGCGCGATTTTCTGGAACGGGAGAACCCGGAAGCCCATCGCGCGATGCAGGACCGTTTTGCCGCGCTGCTTGAAGCCGGGCTTTGGCAGACGCGGCGCAATTCGATCCGCGCTGCACTGGGGCAGGGGGCATGAGCGCGCCTGCGATCAAGGGTTGGTGCCCCGGCGCGCATCGCCCGATGATGTCCGGCGATGGGTTGGTGGTGCGCGTGCGCCCGTTTCGGGCCGAGGTAAGTGCCCAGCAGGCGCTTGGGCTGTGCGATCTGGCAGAGCGGTTTGGCAGCGGGGTGATCGACCTGACCTCGCGCGGGAATTTGCAGCTTCGCGGCGTTGCACAGGCGGATCATCCCGCGCTGCTTGAGGCGCTTGACGGGCTTGGCCTGATTGATGCGGACCCGGCGGTTGAGGGGTTGCGCAACATTCTGATGCCGCCGGATTGGCAGGTGGGGGAGCTGACGGATCGGCTCTATACCGCGCTCTTGGCGGCTTTGCCGGGTCTGCCGGACTTGCCGCAGAAGATGGGCTTTGCACTGGATACGGGCGCTTCGGCAGCGCTGCGCGAGGGCTCGGCGGATTTCCGGTTTGAGCTGGATGCCAGCGGCGGGCTGATCTTGCGCGCGGATGGGCGGCGCAAAGGGCGGCATGTGCGCGAGGCGGATGCGCTGAGCGCGCTGCGCGAGATGGTGGATTGGTTCGTCGAGACAGGCGGGCAGGCGGCGAAGCGCATGGCCAAGCATAGCGCGCCGCTGCCGCAAGAGTGGGAGCGCGCGTCCCCGAGGCCGCAAAACGCCGCAATGGCCATCGGGCCTGCAAGCGGGGGAACGGTGCTGGGTATTCCATTCGGCACCATGCGCGCCGCTGATTTACGGGCGCTGATGGACCAAGGGGTTATGCATCTGCGCCTGATGCTGGGGCGCATGGTATTTGCGCGCGGCGCGCCGCTGACGCAGGCGCGGGGGTTCGCAACGGCCCCCTCGCGATTGATGGAGGTGCATGCCTGTCCCGGCGCGCCCAATTGCGCCCATGCCAGTGTTGAAACGATTGCGCTGGCGCGGCAGCTTGCGCCGCTGACAAGTGGCAGTTTGCATGTGTCTGGCTGTGCCAAAGGCTGCGCCTTTCCCCGCCGGGCGCAGACCACATTGGTCGGCAATGCCGGACGGTTTGATCTTGTCATAAACGGGCGGCCATGTGATGACCCCCGGCAGCGCGGGCTGGACCCGCAGGATTTACTGGAGCGAGCCGAGCCTCTGTGATGCCATACGAGTACGAAAAAGACGGCGCAGCGATCTATGCAGAGAGTTTCGCGACAATCCGGGCGGAGGCCAATCTGGGCCGCTTTTCCAAAGATGAAGAGCAAATCGCCGTGCGGATGATCCATGCCGCCGGGATGGTGGGGCTGGAAGAGCATGTGCAGTTCTCAGACGGGTTCGCCGCTGCGGCGCGCGGGGCGCTGGAAGGCGGCGCACCGATTTTTTGCGATGCCTATATGGTGGCCGAAGGGGTGACGCGCCCGCGCCTGCCCGCCGAAAACGAGGTGATCTGTACCCTGCGCGAGGCGGCAGTGCCGGAGATGGCGCGTGTGATGGGAAACACCCGCTCGGCCGCGGCGTTGGAGCTGTGGCGCCCGCGACTGGACGGCGCGTTGGTGGCGATTGGCAATGCGCCGACGGCGCTGTTTCACCTGCTCAATATGCTGCAAGACCCGGATTGCCCGCGCCCCGCCGCGATCATTGGCTGCCCGGTGGGTTTTGTTGGCGCGCGCGAAAGCAAGGACGCGCTGTGGGCCGATCAGCCGGTGCCGTGCTGCATCGTCGAGGGGCGTCTGGGCGGAAGTGCGATCACCGTCGCGGCGATCAACGCAATTGCGAGCCGCGCGGAATGAGCCAAGGAACGATCTATTGCCTCGGGCTTGGTCCCGGCGATCCGGACCTGATGAGTGTGCGGGCCGACCGTTTGCTGCGGCAGGCGAAACATGTGGCTTTCTTCCGCAAGGCAGGGCGCAAAGGGCAGGCGCGCACGATTGTGGAGGGGATGCTGCCCGAAGGTGTCATCGAATTCCCGATGGAATACCCCGTCACCACGGAAATCCATTTCAGCGATCCCGAATATAACCGCATCCTGTCGGCCTTTTACGAGGATTGCGCCGCGCATCTGCGCCGCCTCGCGGAGGAAGGCGAGGATGTGATGGTGCTGTGCGAGGGCGATCCGTTCTTCTATGGCTCTTTCATGCATCTTCATTCGCGGCTGTCCGGCGATGTGCCGGTTGAGATTGTCCCTGCGATCACGGGCATGTCGGCGGCGTGGACCGCGACGGGGATGCCGGTGACATGGGGCGATGATGTGCTTACGGTGCTGATGGGCACCCTGCCGGAAGCGGATCTGGCGCGCCGCATTGCCAGCAGTGATGCGCTGGTGATCATGAAGATCGGGCGCAATATCGACAAGGTGCGCGCCGCATTGCGCGCCGCAGGCAAGTTCGATGCGGCTTGGCTGATCGAGTTCGCGTCAATGGCGGGCCAGAGCGTGCAGAAACTGTCTGAGGCCGAGGGCAAGGTGACGCCCTATTTTTCGATTATCGTTGTGCATGGGCAGGGCCGCCGCCCATGAGTGGGACACTGTCCATCGTCGGCCTTGGGCCGGGGGCAGAGGATTTGGTGACCCCCGAAGTACAGCAAGCGCTGGCGCAGGCGACGGATGTGATCGGTTATATCCCCTATGTGGCGCGGGTGCCGGAGCGTCCGGGCTTGGTGAAACATGCCTCGGACAACCGGGTGGAACTGGACCGTTCGCGCCACGCGCTGGAACTGGCGCAGGCGGGGCGGCAGGTGGTTGTCGTGTCTTCCGGTGATCCCGGTGTGTTCGCGATGGCGTCGGCAGTGTTTGAGGCGGTGGAGGCCGGGCCAGATGCGTGGCGCGCGCTGGATATTCGTGTGCTGCCGGGGATCACGGCGATGCTGGCGGCGGCGGCGCGGGCCGGTGCGCCGCTGGGCCATGATTTCTGCGCGATCAACCTGAGCGATAACCTCAAGCCGTGGGCCTTGATCGAAAAGCGGTTGCGGCTGGCGGCAGAGGCGGATTTCGCGATGGCGTTTTACAACCCCCGCTCCAAATCGCGCCCGGAAGGGTTCGAGAAGACGCTGACGCTGCTGAAAGACGTGTGCGGCGATGCGCGGCCTGTGATTTTCGCGCGGGCTGTATCGACGGCGGAAGAGACGTTGCGCGTCGTGCCGCTGCGTGAGTGAGATCATTGTTCCGGAATCGGCGGATACGGCGGATATGGCGGATATGCGCACGATGGTGCTGGTCGGCTCATCGCAGACGCGGGTGATCGAGCGGCCCGGCGCGCCGATTGTCTATACCCCAAGGTCTGCGCCGTGAGCGGTGAGCCAGTCCAAAGCGGCGGCGACGCCCGGGACTTCGGCGCGTTCCGGGGCAGGGGGGCGGTCGATCATGATGACCGGAAGGCCAAGGGCGCGCGCGGCGTCGATCTTGGCAACCGCGCCGGTGCCGCCTGCGTTTTTCGAGACGATCAGCTCGATGCGATGTTCGCGCAGCAGGGCCAGATCGCCTTGGGTGGTGAACGGGCCGCGATCCACCAAAGCGCGCGCGTTGGGGAAGGGCAGGGGGTCTTTCGGCGGATCGACGAGGCGCAGCAGGTAGTTGTGCTGCGGGCGCGGCGCGAAGGCGTTCAGATGCATCCGGCCAATGGCCAGCAGCACGCGCGTCGCGGGGCGGTCCAACGCGGCGACAGCGCCCGCGATATCGCCAACATGGTGCCATGCGTCGCCGGGTTGCGCTGTCCATGCAGGACGGGCGAGCGCCACCAGCGGCACGCCTGCCTCGGTGCAGGCTTGGGCGGCGTTGTGGCTCATCTGGCTGGCGAAGGGGTGCGTTGCGTCGATCACATGGGTTACGCCCGCCTCGGCCAGATAGGCGCGCAGCCCGGACACGCCGCCGAAGCCGCCGATGCGCATGGGCAAAGGCTGGCGTTTGGGTCGGTCGACACGGCCCGCAAGCGACAGGGTCGCGGTTGCGCCCAACTCGGCGAGGCGGTTGCAAAGGGCCGTTGCCTCGCTCGTACCGCCGAGGATCAGAAGGTTCGGTTTTATGGCTGAGCGTCCTTGGGTCACTATCATCGGTTTGGGCGAAGATGGCGCGGATGGGCTGCCGCCTGCAAGCCTTGCTGCGCTGCGGGCGGCGAAAATTGTGATGGGCCCGCCCCGTCATCTGGCGCTGTTGCCGCAGGGAGTGTGGCAGCGCATCGAATGGCCGGTGCCGTTCGCGGATGGGATTGCGCGGTTGTTGGAATTGCGGGGGCAGGATGTGGTGGTGCTCGCCTCGGGTGATCCGTTTTGGTACGGCGCGGGCGCGGTGTTGGCGCGGCATCTGGAACCGGGTGAGTGGCACGCATTGCCCGCCCCCTCGACCTTTTCGCATATTGCAGCGCGGATGGGCTGGGCGCTGGAGCAGGTGGTTTGCCTTGGCCTGCACGCGGCGCCGCTGACGCGGCTGCGCCCGCATCTGGCACAGGGCGCGCGGGCGATTGTGCTGTTGCGCGACGGGGCGGCGGTGTCGGAGCTGGCGGAGTATCTGAATGAGCGGGGTTTTGACGGCTCGGATATGACCGTGTGCGAGGCGGTGGCCGGTCCGAAAGAGCGCATGACGCGCCTGTCTGTCGCTGAGGCGGCAAAGGGCGGGTTTTCGCACCCGGTTGCGGTGGCGCTTGAGGTTGCGGGGGCTGGCCCGGCGTTGCCTGTGGCCAGCGGGCGCGCGGATGAGCTGTTTGACCATGACGGGCAGATCACCAAACGAGCGATCCGGGCGCTGACCTTGTCGGCGCTGGCCCCGAGGCCGGGGGAGTACTTATGGGATATTGGCGGCGGCTCCGGCTCGATCGCGATTGAGTGGCTCTTGGCGCATCCGTCCTTGCGAGCGACGAGCATTGAACGCGACCCCGCACGCGCGGGCCGGATCGCGCAGAACGCGGCGGCGCTTGGGGTCGATAGGCTGGAGGTGGTGCAGGGCGCCGCGCCAGAGGCTTTGGGCGGGCTGACGCCGCCGGATGCGGTGTTCATTGGCGGTGGTATGAGTGCCGAGATGTTGGGTGTCTTGACCGGGTTTGGGCCAGGCACGCGGATCGTCGCGAATGGCGTGACCTTGGAGGCGGAGGCATTGTTGACAGACGCACAGGCGCAATGGGGCGGCACGCTGACCCGGATCGAGATTGCCGAGGCCGCGCCTCTGGGGCGCAAGCGCGGCTGGCGGGCGAGTTTCCCGATTGTGCAGTGGAGTGCGGCCTTGTGATCGTCGCGGGGTTCGGATTTCGCGGGGCGGCCGGGCAAGAGAGTCTCGCCCAAGCCCTGCGCCAAGCGCAGGCAGATGCGCGCGTGCAGGCGAGCGCGCTGGCGACATTGACGGATAAGGCCCTGCATCCGGGTTTTGACGAGTTTGCCGGCGCGCTTGGTTTGCCGGTACTGAGCGTTACCGAAGGCGCGGCATCCGATATCGACACGCCCACGCAGAGCCCCTATGTGCAGGACGCGCGCGGGGCAGGCAGTGTGGCAGAAGCCACAGCACTTGCCGCCGCGGGGCCGGGGGCGGTGTTGCTGTGCGCGCGTGTGATTTCAGAAGACCGGCTTGCCAGTTGCGCCATTGCGCGCGGGGCTGGCGCTGCAAAGAGGGAGCATCGCCCATGACAGTGCATTTCATCGGAGCAGGACCCGGCGCGCCGGATTTGCTGACCTTGCGCGGGCGGGACATCATCGCGTCTTGCCCGGTGTGCCTTTATGCGGGCTCGCTGGTGCCAGAGGCGATCCTTGCCCATTGCCCCGACGGCGCGCGGGTGATCAACACCGCGCCGATGGATCTGGACCAGATTATCGAAGAAATCCGCCGCGCCGATGCGGCAGGTCAAGACGTTGCACGGCTGCATTCCGGCGATTTGTCGGTCTGGTCCGCGATGGGCGAGCAGATGCGACGGTTGCGGGCCGAGGGGATTGCGGTGTCGGTAACGCCGGGGGTCCCTGCCTTTGCCGCCGCCGCTGCAGCGCTGGGAGCGGAACTGACCCTGCCGGGGCTGGCGCAATCGGTGGTGCTGACGCGCACGCCGGGGCGGGCGTCGTCCATGCCCGAGGGCGAGACGCTGGTGAACTTCGCCGCCACTGGCGCGACATTGGCCATTCACCTGTCGATCATGAACCTTGGCAAGGTGGTCGCCGATCTGACCCCGGCCTATGGCGCGCACTGCCCGGTGGCCATCGTCTATCGCGCCAGTTGGCCGGATGAGGTGATCATTCGCGGCACATTGGCGGATATTGAGAGTTGTTTGGGCGAGAACATTCAGCGCACGGCACTGATCCTTGTGGGGCCTGCGTTGGCCGGGGAAGGGTTTGACGAGAGCTGCCTTTATGCGGTGGATTATGACCGCCGCTATCGCCCGCAAAACGCGGACAGCCCGTGGGCAAGCTGGGTGCCGGAAGGAGAATAAACATGCGTGGACTTCTGATCTCTGCCCCTGCCTCGGGGACGGGCAAAACGACGGTGATGCTGGGGTTGCTGCGTGCATTGGCCGAGGATGGGCTGGCGGTCCAGCCGTTCAAATCCGGCCCCGATTACATTGACCCGGCCTTTCACCGGGCGGCGTGCGGGCGTGCCTCATTCAACATTGATACCTGGGCGATGGGCGCGCCGCTGCTGGATGCGATTGC
>CAZPXE010000121.1:0-8471 GCA_964590545.1 uncultured Rhodobacterales bacterium
GTTGACTCAAGGGGCTTTAAGTTAATAAAACAGGTCGAGAACAAATGAAGTGGGTACACTATGTTTAATTTTTCCAAAATCACTGCTGCAGCTGCTGTTGCTGTAGCGATGACCGCAAGCGCTGCTTCGGCCATCACAATGACTTTCGGCGGTGCAACATTCGACGACGGCGGGACTATCTCAGGCTCGTTTGACTTTGACGGCACAACCGTTTCTGCGGTTTCGATCGTAACCACTGACGGTACAACGATTGAAGACACTCAGACTTACACTTCCGGTGCTTTCTCCGGCGGCGTAATCCAGTTTGGTGGTACAACAACCGCGGCTGGCTTCACTCCAGGCCTCGCAATCGCTCTGGCTAGCCCTTCTACTTTTGCAGATCTGGTAGCGCAGACTATCACATCCGCTGACCTGATGCTGGGCGCGACAACCGTTTTCGGTAACGCTCCTTCTTTCGAAGGTATCTCCGACGGTCTGAGCACAGAGCTTCGCGTTGTTGACGGTGGCGTTCTGACAGTTCCTACAGCTGCGGTTCCGCTGCCTGCTGGCGGTGTTCTGCTGATCGGTGGCCTTGGCGCACTGGTAGTTGCACGTCGTAAGAAGTCGTAAGCTTCTATACGTACAAAAATTCGAACTGGGCCGCGCTTGACGCGGCCCTTTTCGTTTGTTTGCTGCCTTTTTCTTTTGTTCCGCGGCGCATGCGCACGTTTAAACGCCGCCGAACCCTTCCGGCAATCGCGTGCGGAACCTGAACCGAAGCGTGCGCGCGCGGACCAATCGTTCCTCCTGATCGCGGACCGGTGAGAAGGCGAGCTTCTCATAGGCGCGGTCGCTTCCCTCGTCCCACGGCTTGAACGGCATAGCTTCAACGCGGGCGATGTATTCAGCGGCTTCGTCTTCGGCATTTTGCCACGCGGGGCCGGGCAGGCCTTTGCCGTCGCGGTTCGCGATCTCCATACGGTGTTGGTTTGCTTCGTCCAAGGCGGGGCGGTTGGCGAATTTGAGATGCGCGAGGTAGAGGCCGCGCGGCATTTCAAATGGGAAGTGCGGCACCCGCCGGGGTTTGAGTTGCACGCCATGGCGCATCAAAGAGACCGGCTCGCGCACAGCAAAGGCTTTGCTGTAGTGGCCTGCGAAGACGGCGTGGCGGCGGCGGGCGAACACGCGTTCGTTTTCCAATGGCGCATCACCGGGTAGCTCTACGACATTCAGACCAAGCGCAAACAGGGCGGGCACGGTTTGTGCAGCGAGGATATCGTGGAAGGACAGACCCGGTTCGCTGCAAATCAATTCATCTGCATCGGTGCGGATCACCCAATCATAAAGCTCTAGCAGCCCGGCTTGGAAACTGTTCAGCATCCGCCCACGTACCCTGTCGAATCCGTTCAGATCGTCGCGCGGGATTGTAACGACATTGGCGCCGGGGCAGATGGCTGAGATTTGGGCGTCTGCACCATGCGCGAAGATATAAAGGTGATCCACGCCCACAAGCGCGCCATAATGCCGATACCATTGGCCCAAGGCCCAATGATCGCGATATACCATTGTCACAGCGCAAAGTTTCATGCGGCATTTGTGACCGGGCGAACTGGATCGGGCAAGGGGGCAAACGGTTGGATTGGTTGACAGAGTTGCGACGGGAGTTTCATCAGCATCCCGAACTGGGCTTCGAAGAGCATCGGACCAAGGCGCGTGTCGCTGAGGTGCTGCGAGGTTTAGGCATCGAGGTAGAGGAAGGCATCGGCGTTATCGGTACAATCCGCGCCGGGACCAGCACGCGCTGCATTGCGTTGCGCGCGGATATGGATGCATTGCCTATTCAGGAGCAGAGTACGCATGATTACGTGTCGCGCCATGACGGCGTGATGCATGCCTGCGGTCATGATGGGCATATGACGATGCTACTGGGCGCTGCGAAACATCTTGCAGACACGCCGCATTTTGACGGCGTGGTGAAGCTGATTTTTCAGCCGGCTGAGGAGCATGGGCGCGGAGCGCTGGCTATGTTGGATGCCGAAGTCTTGGACCGGCATCCCTTTGAAGAGATTTACGGACTCCATAATCTGCCCGCTTCGCCCATCGGCCATGTGCAAACGCGCGAAGGCCTGATCTGTTCCAGCGAAAGTTTGTTCGAAATAGAGATTACGGGGCAAGGCGGTCACGCTTCAATGCCCCAAACTGGACGTGATGCGTTGACGATTGGGGCGGAACTGGTTGGGACGCTTCAGACGATCATTTCGCGCAAGTTGGCACCGGGCAGCGGCGCGGTCCTGTCGGTGACGGAATTCCGTACTGATGGGCAGCGGAATGTTCTACCGGGGCAGGCTGTGTTGAAAGGGGACGTGCGTGCGCGAAGCAAGGCTGATCGCGCCGAAATCGAACGGTTGATGCGGCAAATTGTGCAGGGTGTTTCACATGCCCATGGCGTGGAAGCGCGTTTTTCTTTTGACACTGAGTTTATCGAGACGGAGAACGCACCGGGACCGGTCAGGGCGATCGAACAGGCGGCAAGGGAGCAGAATTTGACCTGCAACGCAGCCTGCGCGCCAATGAGTTTTTCTGAGGACTTTGCGCATTTTGCAGCCAAAAGACCCGGTGGATATATGCTGTTGGGCAATGGGTTAGATGGCTCGCATGGGCGTCCGTTGCACGCACCGGACTACGATTTTAACGATGCGCTGTTACCTCTTGGCGCACAGTTTTGGCACAAGTTGGTGCAACAGGCCCTTCCCCTGTCCGAAGATACAAAAAATTAAGAATACCCTGCGAATGTTCTTGCGAATCTTCAGGGGCACGCATGACTAACATCGACACCGACGAGCGACGGCTTGAGCAGCGTCCTGAAACCGGCGAAGCGCCGTTCTTCCCGGGAGAGGTATTCTACTCCCGAACCGACGCAAGAGGTGTAATTAAATCAGCCAATTACGTTTTTCGGCGCATCGCGCAATATGATTGGGACGACTTGATCGGCGCACCGCATAAGCTGATCCGTCACCCAGATATGCCCAAGGGCATCTTCTATATCTTGTGGCAAAGTATCCTGAACGGGGAAACCAATGGCGGCTATGTGAAGAACTTGGCCTCCGACGGACTGCATTACTGGGTCTTTGCGGTCATGACACCCTGCAAGGACGGATTTTTGTCCGCGCGGATGAAGCCGACAAGTGATCGTTTGCGGCAGGTTGAAGAGTTGTATGCCAACGCTCGTCGCAAAGAAGTTGAAGAGGACATCAGCGCTGAAGACAGTGCGCAGTTCATATTGCAGGACCTCGCGCGGCTCGGCTTTGCAACCTATGGCGACTTCGTGTCAGATTGCCTGTCCGATGAGCTCCAATCTGAGCGGAGTTTCCTTGGATTGCCGGCAAATGAACGCATACTGCATTCGCAGGCGATGCTAAGTACGGTCCACGCTCTGACCAAGCAAGCCGATGACCTGATGCACGACTTTGAAGCGTTGACCAGCGTCCCACGCAACCTTCAAATTAAAGCCAAGGATATCGAACCTTCGGGCGGTCCTTTGACGGCGCTGTCGACCGATTATGGACGAATGTCGCAGGAGATGACCACGTGGTTCCTTCAGAATGTAGTAGGTGAGAACAACAATTTTGTAATGATATCGAAAAGTGTGAAGGATGCGCTTCTGTTCTATTCTGCGCTGGAAATTCTGCGACGTTGCCAGCAACAACTATTGGACGAAGAACGCAGTTTGGGTGACACCAGTATCGATCAGGAATGCGAACGACTGGAAGCAGTGATCACGCATTTTCTTGAAAACGCATCTCACGCATCTCAGAACGTAGCTCTTGAAGCAGAGCGGCTTACCAAGGCTTGCAAAGAAATGCGGCGAACGTTGATGGGACTCAATACGGTACGTGTGACGGGAAAGATTGAAAATGCCCGCCTGCCCGAGGACTCGGCCAATCTGGGCGAGATCATATCGCAACTTGGCGTGTCACAGAAGAAAGTGGAAAATCACGTCGAACGGGTTGCAAACTTCGTTGAGGAAATTTCCAAGGGTGTCCGCGCGACACAATCGTCGCGAGATACGCCAATCCCAATTCAAAGGGCGCGGGCGCAAACTGCGGCCGTGTTCGAACACACGCGCGGCGTGGCATGACACGGAACATCAATGAGGCTTTAGACGCGCCCTGCTAGATGGAAAGGTGCCGGGCCCGTGCACCGCGCTCGATGGCGGCGGCATGCAAGCGGTCGATCTCCAGCTCATAGCGGATTTCTTCCAGCAGGCGCAGCTCGGTTTCCTCAAGATGCCCGTCGGCAGCGGCGACGTCACAGGCCAGCGCATAAGCGGTTTCGTGTAGCCGTTTGGGTAGATTTTCGCGGATCAGACCGAACAGCGCATCAAGCCCGTCCTCTTGTTCGAACAGATCAAATACCGTCTGGCTGACCTGCTTCATCCGGTCCGCATCATAACCGCCAAAGACCGGAAGGATGTTTACCGCCGATTGGATTTTTACCAGTTCGGAGGTGCGGATATCCTCATCCGATGCAGAAACAGCCACCATCAGCGCCACAAGGCAATCTTGCGGGCTGAGCACATGAAGAATGTCTTGGGTCACGGGTCGCTGTCCTTTTCCTTGGAACGCTTAGGTGCGCTGCCCAACCAAGATATTGACGCGCGAGTGGTGGCACAATAGGTGATGACGCCTACTTGACGCAGACCTAATCGGAAAGTTTGACCCATGAGTGCGATGCGAGACGCAGCGATGAACAGCAAAGCCTGGCCCTTCGAAGTGGCGCGCGCGGTGCTTAAACGCTACGAAAAAGCGCCGCCCGAGAAGGGGTATGTGCTTTTCGAAACCGGCTATGGCCCGTCGGGCCTGCCGCATATCGGCACCTTTGGCGAAGTGGCGCGCACGACCATGGTGCGCCGCGCGTTTGAGATGATTTCCGACATTCCAACCAAGCTGATCTGTTTCTCGGACGATTTGGACGGGATGCGCAAGATCCCTGGAAATGTGCCGAACCCACAAAGCCTTGAGCCGTACTTGCAGCAGCCGCTGACCTCGGTGCCGGACCCGTTCGGAACGCATGACAGCTTTGGTGCGCATAACAACGCGAAACTGAACAGTTTTCTGGATACGTTCGGGTTTGAGTATGAGTTTATCAGCTCGACCGAATTCTATCGTACTGGCCAGTTTGATGAGGTTTTGCTGCGCTGCGCCGAGCGTTATGACGATGTGATGAAGATCATGCTGAAGTCGCTGCGTGAGGAGCGGCAGCAGACCTATTCGATCTTCCTGCCACTGCATCCGGAAACGGGGCAGGTCCTTTATGTGCCGATGAAGCATGTGGACCCGAAGACGGGCGAGATCACATTTGATGATGAGAGCGGCAAAGAGTGGACCCTGCCGGTCACGGGCGGGAATGTGAAGCTGCAATGGAAGCCGGATTTCGGCGCGCGCTGGGCCGCGCTGGGCGTCGATTTCGAGATGTATGGCAAGGACCACTCCACCAACGAAAAGCTCTATGACAGCATTTGCCGCGTGCTCGGCCACCCGGCGCCGGTGCACTATACCTATGAGCTGTTCTTGGATGAAAACGGGCAGAAAATCTCAAAAACCTCCGGCAACGGGATCAGCATCGACGAATGGCTGACCTATGCCGCGACAGAGAGCCTGTCCTATTTCATGTATCTCAAGCCCCGGACCGCAAAGCGGATGCACTTTGACGTGATCCCCAAGGCGGTGGATGAGTATCACCAGCAGTTGCGTGCCTATGCGGACCAGGACGACAAGGGCAAGTTGAACAACCCGGTTTTCCACATCCACGGCCACAACGTGCCCGCGTCAACAATGGTGGTGCCGTTTGGGATGTTGCTGAACCTCGCGTCGGTGTCGAGTGCTGAAGACAAGGAGACGCTGTGGGGTTTCATCCAGCGTTATGCGCCTCAGGCGACGCCGGAAACGAACCCCGATCTGGATCAGGCGGCGGGCTTCGCGGTGCGGTATTTCAACGACTTCGTGAAGCCGAGCAAGACCTATCGCGAGGCCAGCGAGCAAGAGCGTGACGCGCTGGTGGCCCTGCGCGATGCGCTTTTGGCCCATGATGGTGACCGGGATGATGAGACGTTGCAATCCATCGTCTACGCCGTTGGCCGGGACCGGTTCGACCCGCTGCGCGCGTGGTTCACCGCGCTCTATGAGGTGTTGCTGGGTGCGTCGCAAGGCCCCCGTTTTGGCGGATTCATCGCGCTCTACGGGGTCGAAGAGACCGTCGCGCTTATCGACGCCGCACTGGCGGGTGAGTTGACCGCGTAGGCGCACCTAACGCGCTGCGCGCATTCTGCCTGCGCGTGGCCCGCACATCTTTACTGGTCTCAGCGCCGTCGCGCCCTAGGCTTCTTGGTATTCACCAAGGAGAGTTTCCATGCGCGCCGCCATTCTTGCCTTCACCTTCGCCCTGTCGCTGATCGCCGTCGTCCCTGCCGCGCAGGCGGATGGGGCGGAGATTAAGGGCGTCATTTCCTCGCAGATCGACGCGTTCAAGGCCGATGATTTCGAGCGCGCCTTTACCTTCGCGGCCCCCTCGATCCAGAACATCTTCCGCTCACCCGAGAATTTCGGGCGGATGGTGCAGGGCGGCTATCCGATGGTTTGGCGGCCTGCGGAGGTGACATATCTCGACCTGCGGATGGAAGGCGGGGCGGTGTTTCAGGACGTGCAGATTACGGATGGTGAGGGACGTATCCATGTGCTGGAGTACCGGATGCAGCAGATGGAAAACGGTTGGAAAATCAGCGGTGTGCGGATTTTGGAAGCGCCGGGTGTTGCGGCCTAAAACGTACTCCACAGCGCAATGCGAAGGGCGGTTTGCGCGCCGTTCCCGGTCTTTGCTTCAAGGCCTGCAAGGACACTGAACCGGCCTGACCCTGTGCTCCAGACGACACTGGGTTGCAGGGCGAGGCTTTCGCCAGTCTCGGTGATCTCAATGAAAGACTGGCCCATCACTTTGACCCGGTCTGTGAGGGTCAGGCCCAGCGTTGCGTCGAGTTTCAGGCGGTGTCCGCCCCCCTTTAATCCCCAAAGCATCGCGCTATCGACGGTTAGCCAGCCGGATTTGCCGAGCATGTCTATCCCGCGGCCCCAGGACAGCGCGGTTTTGGCGAAGGGGTTGAACGTGGTGCCATCGCTGGATTGTGTGCCAAGACCGAATCCCACCGCCATAAAAGAACGCCGATCGCCCATATTCAGCGGCCAGCGCCCGAACAGATGGCCTTCGCCGCTGGACTGGTTGTTGTAAGTCCCGGCAAAGCCTAGCGTGAGTTTCTTGGTCGCGCCGTATTCGAGGTAGATCCCGTTTTCGGTCTGCGTACCTTTGCCGTCCACGTCCAACAGGTCGAAACTCGTGGCGGTGAACACAGTCCCCTTCTCGCGCGGCCAAGGACCGGCAGCAGCGGCGTCGGCCAGAGCCAGAAGAAAAACAAAGACAATCGTACCGCGCAGCATGGAGCCTCCTTCCCGCGCAGTATGGTTAATCTGTGTTAACGACTGGTTACTATGGGAAGGGCGCGTTAGCGTTTTGGCAAAGCATCAGGGAGGATTGCGCATGGCACTTGTAACCGCATTGGAAGAGGACGCGTTGCGTCCTGATCTGCGCGAAGAGTTCAGCTTCTTTCACGGCACGTTGGGCGGCATCCCCAATTCGATCCGCACCATGGCCCTGCGGCCCGAGATTGCGCTGGCTTACACAGCGCTGAACAAAGCGGTGATGGTGGACTACGGGTCGGTCACGCCGGAATTCAAACGGCTGCTGGGCTATGTGGCCAGTTTCGCGTCCGGGTGTCTGTATTGTCAGGCGCATATGATCCTTGCCTCTGAACGGTTCGGCGCGTCAGAGGAACGGCTAAGCGCGGTATATGATTTCGAAGACAGCCCGCATTTCGACGCGGCAGAGAAGGCTGCGCTCGCCTATGCCCATGCCGCCGCGTCGGTGCCGAATATGGTGACGGAGGAGGTCGGCGCGCGGCTGCGGGACCATTGGGACGAAGGCGCGATTGTAGAGATTACGGCCGTGGTTGCCCTGTTCGGCTACCTCAACCGCTGGAATGACAGCATGGGCACGGCGCTAGAGGAAATGCCTTATGATCGGGGGCGCGAACGACTTTCAGGCGCGACCGGCTGGGAAATTGGCAAGCACGCGACTTAAACTGAGGGCGGCTTGGCTTCCGCGCAAGCACGGAACTGCTGAACGGGGCCAGCCGCGCCGTCCAGCGGGATGTTCAGCGCCAGTGACGGGGTGAAGGCCGTGGCGATCCGGTTGAACTCGATCCCGTCCAACACATTGCCAAAGCCGCTATCCTGCACTGTAAGGGTCGGACCGTCGATGCTGTGCCGATCCGTGCCGATGGACAGCGCGTTGGGGCCGGAATAGGCGATCCCGAAGGTCGGACTGGCCGCCCATTTGCCGCTTTTTAGCGTGAGCGTCAGTGAGTAAAGCGGCGGGCCGGGATC
>CAZPXE010000122.1:0-8460 GCA_964590545.1 uncultured Rhodobacterales bacterium
GCCGCTGCTGGTAGTTTGTCGGCCAAAATAATGCGGTAGGGGCGTTTGTAGCCGGTCAGGTGTTCCTTCACCCAAGCCTTCAAATCCGCCTCTGACGGGGTGTCTTCCGGCGCCACCTCGACAAAGCCCAGCACCTTTTCGTCGCCGTCCACCATGTGTCCGACCACCGCCGCTTGAATAACTTGCGGATGATCGCTGAGCACGCCTTCGACCTCGGGCGGGTAGACGTTGAAGCCGCCGTGGATGATGAGTTCTTTGCTGCGGCCAAGGATATGCACGCGGCCCATTTCGTCGATTTTGCCCAGATCGCCGGTGCGAAACCAGCCGTTACTGTCCAGCACCTCGGCGGTGATGCCCGGCGCGCGGAAATAGCCTTTCATGACCAGATCGCCGCGCACCATCAACTCGCCTTCCGCCGCATCATCGGCGACGCGAACCTCGACCCCCGGCAGGGCAGGACCGCAAGAGATGTCGTCATTCATATCCCTATGACGCGTGGCGGCGATGCCAGCGGTGGTTTCGGTCATGCCATAGCCGTTTTGCAGCGGTACGCCATAGAACGCCTCGGCCTTGCGCTTCCACGCCGGGTCCAGCGGGGCACCGCCGGAGGAGACGTAACGGAGCGCGGCGCTGCTGAGTGTGTCGAAGCCTTGTTCCTTGACGTATTGCATCAGCAGCGCGTGCATTTGCGGCACAGCCGACAGCAGCGTGACGCTGCCTTGCAGCGCATCATAGAGGCGGGCGACGTCAAAGCGCGGCTCGATCAGCAGTTCCGCGCCGCGATAGGCGGACGCGGTGACGACCGAGGCCAGCCCGAAAACGTGGGAAATCGGCAGGACGCCGTAAATCAAATCCTCTGGCACCATCCAGCGCAGATCAGCGCTGGCTTTGCCGCCGAATAGCAGGTTGGTGTGGGTAAGCATAACGCCTTTGGGCGCTCCGGTCGTCCCGGTGGTGTAGAGGATGACGGCCACCTCGTCGTCCGGCTCGGGCGTGCCGGTCAGACCAAGCGCGTGGACCGTGCCGAATGCGCCTGTGGCTTCGCGCGCGCCAAGGCGTTCGGCATGAGCGGCGGCGTTGGAAGAGACCGCAGAGGTCATCACCACGGCGGCAGGTTCGGAATGGTCCAGCACGCGCTGCAATTCGGCGGCGGTTTGGCGGGCATTGAAGGGGATCACGGACGCGCCAAGGCGGGAGGTGCCGAAGAGGAAAGCCAGACCGGCGGCGCAGTTTTCGACCAGCAAGACAACGCGATCGCCCGGTTTGACCCCGAGCCCGCGCAACAGGTCGGCGGCGTCGAGTGAGGCGGCTCGGTAGTCGGCCCATGTCCAGTCGGTACCAAGGCTGTCGCGCAGGGCCCGTGCGTGGCCGCGTGTTTCCGCTTGGGCGTCGATGAGGTCGTGCCAGCGGGCGCTCATCAGAACCTCGGGGCGCGTTTTTCGAGGAAGGCGGCTATGCCTTCGGCGGCTTCCGGCCCCCCGGCGGCGCGGGCCATGCCGTCGCGTTCGAGGTTAAGTTGCTGGGCTTCGCTTGTCTCGTAGGCCTGCGAGACCAGCCCCCGGATCACCCCTTGCGCGTCGCGGGGCAGCGCGGCGACCCGGTCGGCAAGGGCCAACGCCGCTTCCATCGCGCGCCCCGCCGGGGCAATTTCTGTCACGCAGCCCAGCGCGGCGAAGCGTTCGGCGGTGACGGGTTTGGCAAGCAGGCACATTTCCATCGCCAAGGGGCGCGGCAATTGGCGGGCCATGGAGGCGGTGAGGCCTCCATCGGGGACCAGCCCGGCTTTGACGTAAGCTGCGGTGAACTTGGCGCCCTCCGCCGCGACGATCAGATCACACGCCATCATCAGCGACAGCCCGGCCCCCGCTGCGCCGCCCTCGACGGCGGCGATCACCGGGACGGGAGAGGTGCGGATCATGCGCAGCAGATCGTGCAGATCATCAATCTTTTCGCGCCGGTCCTCCTCAAGCATATCGCGGCGGGCAATGAGGACGTTCAGATCGCCGCCCGCGCAGAAAAACGGGCCATCGGCGGTGAGGATCACAGACCGCACGCGCTCTTGCTGCGCCAGATCGAACGCCTCGCCAATCACCGCATAAAGTTCGGGCGAGAGTGCGCCGCGCTTGTCTTGGTTGCCGTTCCAGATGATTACGCGGTCGCCGCGATCTTCGAGCCGTGCGCTCATGCCGATACCCTTTTGAAAACGCCTGCGCCTTTGGACAGGAGCGTGCCGTCTGCATCGCGGATTTCCGCTTCACCATAGATGATTTTGTACCCGCCCCCTGTCACGCGCCCCGTTGCGGTGACTTGGCCCGTCCCGCCGGGGCCAACAAAGGACGTGGTGAGCGAGAGTGTCACCACAGGAATAAGCTCGTCCGTTTGCCCCGCCATATGGCGCGACGCGGCGAAACCGGCGGCGGCGTCCAGCATCATCGCATGGATGCCCCCATGCAGCGTGCCGTTCCGGTTCAGATGCGGCGGCTCCACGTCCAGCACGACGCGGGCGGTTCCATCGGGCGCGCTGAGGTCGATCGTGTAGCCGATCAGCGCCTGCGCGCCCGAGGGTGGGGCTTTATGCGGCGGAAAGCTCAATGAACCGGTCCAGATGGAAGTCCTGATCGCCAAAGCGGTGGTCGGCCATGACGATCCGCTTGGCGATATGGGCCAGTTCATATTCCTGCGTCATTGCGATGCCACCATGCATCTGGATCGCTTCCTCGGCCACCAACCGCCCAACGCGGCCCATCAGGTTCTTGCCTGCCGAGATATGTTTTTCGCGCGTCGTCCGATCCGCATCCAGCCGCCCGGCGGCGTTGATAAGGGAAGAGCGCGCTTGTTCCATCTCGATCAGCATGGTTGCCATTCGGTGTTGCAGGGCTTGGAAGGTGCCGATGGGGCGGCCAAATTGCTGGCGGGTGACGAGATAGTCTTGCGTCAGCTCGCAAGCTGCAATCATCGCGCCGAAGCACTCGGCCATTTGGGCGACATTGGCGGTGGCCATAACCTCTTCGATCACGCCGAACATCTCGCCCGGTGCGCCGATGCGGGACGCCTCGGGGAGTTGCACGCTATCGAGTGTCACTTCCGCCGCGCGCCCGCCGGAAATCAGCGGGTAGCCTTCGATGGTCAGCCCGTCGCTGTCGGCGGGGACGAGGAACAGGCTGATGCCGTCGGTATCGCGCGTCTCGCCATAGTCGCGGGCAGAGACCACGAACCAATCGGCAGCTTCGGCGTTCATCACGACCCCTTTGCGACCCGTCAGCAGGACTGCGCCGTCCTCGCTGGTGGCGGTTGTGTCGACATGTTGCAAGTCGTATCGGCTGGCAGGTTCGGCATGGGCGAAGGCGAGATGCGTCTCGCCGCCGATGAAGCCTTCGAGATGTTGTTGCTGCGCCGAATTCCCGGCCTTGGCGAGCACGCCGCCCGCGAGAATGGCACTGTCCAGCAGCGGTTCGACCACCCCGGCGCGGCCCAACTCTTCGAACACCACGGCGATGTCGAAGCCTGCGCCGCCAAAACCACCTGTGTCTTCGCTGAACAGCGCGCCGATTACGCCAAGTTCGGCAAGCTCCGCCCAGATTTCGGACGAGAACCCTTGGTCGCTTTCCAGAATCGCGTTGCGCACCTTCGTGTCGTACTTATCCGCCAGATAGCGCCGCAGCGTGTCGGACAGCATCTGCCGTTCTTCGGTCAGGTTAAAATCCATTAGCGACGCCCTCCGAGGGTAACTTTGGCGATGATGTTCTTCTGCACCTCGTTGGAGCCGCCGAAGATCGAGAGTTTGCGGTTGTTGAAGTAATCCGCCGTGACCGCGCCCACGTCGAACGGGTCGGGCACGGGCTGGTTGGTGCCTTCGACCATTTCTGAGGCGAAAGGCATGGCGTAAGGGCCCACCGCACGGCGGGCCAGATCGTTGATTTCCTGACGAATTTCGGTGCCCTTCACCTTGAGCATCGAGGCTTCCAGACCCGGCGCCTCACCCGCCCCGGCGGCGGCGATGATCCGCAGGGCGGAGGTTTCCAGCGCCATCAAATCCATCTCAACCCGCGCCACACGGCCAGCGAAATGCGGGTTGCCCATCAGCGGGCGGCCATTGTCGTTGGCGGCGACGGCGACGCGTTTCACGCTGTCCAACGCGGCCTTCGAGAAGCCGACGCCTGCGATATTGGTCCGCTCATGCGTCAGCAGGTATTTGGCATAGGTCCAGCCTTTGTTTTCCTCGCCCACGAGGTTTTCGACAGGGACTTTCACATCTGTGAACCAGACTTCATTCACCTCATGGGTGCCGTCGAGCAGGATGATCGGGCGCACTTCGACGCCGGGTGTGTCCATGTCGATAAGCAGGAAACTGATGCCCTCTTGCTGCTTAACCTCGGGGTCGGTGCGCACGAGGCAGAAGATCATGTTGGCGTGCTGGCCAAGGGTCGTCCACGTCTTTTGGCCGTTAACGATGTAGTGATCGCCATCCCTCACCGCTTTGCATTTGAGCGAGGCGAGGTCGGACCCGGCGCCCGGCTCGGAATAGCCCTGACACCACCAGTCTTCACCGCTGAGAATGCGGGGCAACCAGTGATCCTGCTGTTCCTTAGAGCCGAATTTTTGCAGCACTGGCGCAAGCATCGACAGACCGAAAGGCACGATGCGGGGGGCGTGGGCGGCGCAGGCTTCTTCTTCGAATATGTTGCGCTGCGCGGCAGACCATGCGGCCCCGCCAAACTCGGCCGGCCAGTTCTGGGCCAGCCAGCCGCGTGCATTGAGCCGCGCGTGCCAGTCCTCTGTGTCCGCCTTGGTCATGCCTTTGCCCAGCCGGATTTTATCGGCGATCTCGGGGCGCACGTTTTCAGCGAGGAATTCTTTGACCTCGGCGCGGAAGGTGATTTCTTCGGCTGTGTAACTCAGGTCCATTGCGTCATCCTTTGTTCAGGTCATCAAAGCGGCGTCCCTCGGCCACAAGCTGTTCCAGCAGCGGCGCGGGTTGCCAGAAGTAGTCATCTTCAGCGGCGTAGGATTTGATATCGGCCAGAACGCCGTCCAGCCCCACCAGATCGGCCCATTTCATCGGTCCGCCCCAATAGCGCGGGAAGCCGTAGCCAAAGAGCAGGACCATATCCACATCCGCAGGCCGCCGGGCGATGCCTTCGCCGACGACCTTGGCCGCCTCGTTCACCATCGCAGCCATGTAGCGGCGCAGGATCTCTTCGGGGGTGAAGCTGCGCGGCGTGATCCCCTGCTCGGCGCGTTCAGCATCGATCAGGACGGGCACGTCCGGGTTCGGCACCCCCGCGCGCTTGCCTGCCTCGTAGACATAGTAGCCCTTGCCGGTCTTTTGACCGAAATGCCCCGCCTCGCAGAGCTTGTCGGCATAGCTCGCGTCGCGCGCGCGCGGGTCCATCCCTTCGGCCCGCTTGCGCTTGCGCACGGCCCAGCCAATGTCGAGCCCAGCAAGGTCGGCCACTGCGTATGGGCCCATTGCGAAACCGAAACCGGTCAGGGCAGCATCAATCTCGTAGGGCGAGGCCCCATCGAGCACCATATGATCCGCAGCGGTGCGATAGGTCGCAAGGATGCGGTTCCCGATGAACCCGTCACAGACCCCGGCGCGCACGCTGATCTTGCCCAGCCGCTTGCCCAGCGCGAAGCCCGTCGCGACCACGTCGAGCGCGGTTTGGTCGGCGACCACGACCTCTAGCAGTTTCATGACATGGGCTGGCGAAAAGAAGTGCAGACCGATCACGTCAGCGGGGCGTTTGGTGGCGGCGGCGATCTCATCGACGTTGAGATAGGAGGTATTGCTCGCCAGCACCGCGCCGGGTTTGCAGACCTCATCGAGTTTGGTGAAGACTTGCTTTTTGATGCCCATATCTTCGAACACGGCTTCGATCACGATGTCCACGTCGCGCAGCGCATGGTAGTCTACAGCGAGGGTCAGGGCCTGTTCGGTCAGTGCCTCGAACTGTGCGGCGTCGATCTTGCCGCGTTTCAGCGCGCCTTGCAGGTTGCCGCTGATCCGGCCTTTGGCGGCGTCAGCGGCTTCTGGCGTCATTTCCAGCATCACCACGTTCAGGCCCGACAGGAGTGCCGCGGTCGCGATGCCAGCGCCCATCGTGCCGCCACCGATCACGCCAATGGCAGACACCTCGCGCGGGGTGACGCCTTTGAGTTCCGGCAGATTGCTCACAGCCCGTTCGTTGAAGAAGGCGTGGATCATGCCCTTGCTTTGGTCGGTTTGCAGGAGTTCCATGAACAAGCGGCGTTCTTCGGCCATGCCTTCGGCGAAAGGCATTTCATAGGCCGCCTGCACCGCGCGCACAGCGACGGCGGGAGAGAGTTGCCCGCGCCCGCGTGCCAGCACGGCGGCATGTACCTCGTCCCACGCGACCGGGTCTTGCGCCTCCATCTGGCTGATCGCGCGCGGACCTGCGCCGATGGCAAGCAGTTCCTCGGCATAGGCAATCCCTGCCTCAAGCGGCTCGCCGTCAGCGAGTTTATCAATAATCCCAATCGCCTGCGCCTCTGCCGCCTTCACCTGACGGCCCGACGTCATCACGTCAATCGCCTTATCCGCCCCGATCAGACGCGGCAGACGTTGCGTGCCGCCCGCTCCGGGGATTAGACCCAGATGCACTTCTGGCAGACCGACCACCGCACCCGGCACCGCCACGCGATAATGCGCGCTCAGCGCCACTTCCAGACCGCCGCCCAGCGACACGCCATGCATCGCGGCGATAACGGGCTTGGTGCATGCCTCGATCCGGTCGCACACATCCGGCAGCCACGGAGCTTGCGGCGGCTTTCCAAATTCGGTGATGTCCGCGCCGGCAATGAACACGCGGCCCCCGCCGTGGATAACGATGGCCTTTACCGAATCGTCGGCCTCATTCGTCTCTATTGCTTCAACCAATCCCTGGCGCACGGCGAGGCTTAGTGCATTCACAGGTGGATTGTTGATCGTGATGACTGCAACCGCACCCTGCTGGACTGATGTTACTACTGCGCTCACATGCGCCTCCATTTTTAAGCCTGCCTTCAGGATGCAACTTTAGTGGTGCCGCTTCTGCTCGCAAGCAGAACGCGGGGTCACGAAGTGATTGAAGCTCGACACGCTTCTGCTGGACCCTCGGAGCGGAATCGGGTTCACTGCGCAGGAAATGCTGGCAATTACGACCGGCTGCAAGGGACACCAGGAAATGACGACACCACTTTTGCACGTGGAAGACCTGCGCATTGGCTTCGGCGACGGGCCGGATGTGGTGTCGGGCGTGTCTTTCTCGCTCCCGGCGGGCGAGACGCTGGCACTGGTGGGCGAGTCCGGGTCGGGCAAGACACTCACCTGCCGCTCGGTCTTGCGAATCCTGCCGGGGGCCGCGCAATTGCGGGGCGGGCGCATCATGTTTGGGCCGGATCAGACTGACCTGCTGCCGCTGCCTGACCCGAAGATGCGCAAAATTCGGGGCAACCGGATTTCGATGATTTTCCAAGAACCTATGCGCTCTCTCTCGCCGCTGCACCGGATCGGGAACCAAGTGTCCGAAGTGCTGCGCCTGCATGGAAACCTGAGCGAGAGCGCCGCCCGCAAACGGGTGATAGAGACGTTCGAGCAGGTGGGCTTCCCCGACCCAGCGCGGGCTTTCCGCGCCTATCCGTTTGAAATGTCCGGTGGTATGCGCCAGCGGGCGATGATTGCGATGGCGATGGTGTCGCGCCCCGACTTGCTGATCGCGGACGAGCCGACCACGGCGCTGGATGTGACCACGCAAGCGCAGGTGCTGGGGTTGATCAAGGATTTGCAGCGCGAGACGGGGATGGGCCTGATCCTTGTGACGCACGATCTTGGCGTCGTCGCGAATATGGCCGAGCATGTGGTGGTGATGAACAAGGGCCGCGTGATGGAGGCTGGCCCCGCCAAGCCGATCCTGACCGACCCGCATCATGGCTATACCAAGAAACTGCTGGCCGCCGCGCCGCTGATTCCGGAAGTGTCGGGCATCGCCGAGGTTCCCGAAGAACAGGATGACATCATCCTGCGCATGTCGGGCGTGACCAAGACCTACACGATGAAAGGCTCGGGCTTTCGCGCCGCGCAGCAGGTGAAAGCCTGTCAGGCGGTCGATTTCGCCCTGCCGCGCGGTAAAACGCTGGCCATTGTGGGCGAAAGCGGCTCTGGCAAGACCACTGCCGCGCGCATCGCATTGGGCGCCGAAGCGCCGGATGCTGGCGGGGGCGTGTTCTTCAAGCCCACCATCCTAAAGCCCGAAATCCCGGTCCATGACATGGACCCGGAGCAGCGCCGTCTGTTCCAGCGCCAAGCGCAGATGGTGTTTCAAGACCCCTATTCCTCGCTCTCGCCCCGGATGCGGGTGCGAGAGGCACTGACGGAGCCCATGGAAATTCACGGGCTGGGCACCGCGGCGGAGCGGCGCGACAAGGCTGCCGAAATGCTGAAACTGGTCGGCCTCGACC
>CAZPXE010000123.1:0-8440 GCA_964590545.1 uncultured Rhodobacterales bacterium
CTCATTCAATCGCAAACAGCGTCCGTGGCTGCGTTGCACGGCTTGCTGAACGAGGGCTCGAATTACGGGAATCTGCGGAGGCAACTCGAGACCAGCTTGAAATTAGTGAAGGCCGCCGAAGAGAGGTTGAGACAGAGCTAGAAGAACGGGAGGTCGCGATGGATCGGGGGATGACGCATTAAGCATGTTACTATGCGCCGTTTTGTGAGTTCCCGTCCGCTTTGGTGGTCCCAGATCCCGACCTCCACGCGCCTAAAGAAGTTCATCTTTTTGGAACGTCAGATGGTCGTGTGCCTCAAGTTACGCCTTTGACGCAATACTGAGAAACCGGACTTTCACGCAGAATGCAGCTAATGTCTCGAGAGAGCCCAATCTGTTTGATGCTGCACGTCGAACAAATGGGACCGAAGTGCCAAAAGCTGACGTTGGAGGTTGGGGAAGACGGCCTCTGTCAGTCTGTAGAGCAGAACCTCAGATGACTTCAGCTTGGTGATGCGGGCCACGATTCAGCGGGGCAAGCAACGCATTGCAAACGCATTACAGTTGACCAAGTCAACCGAAAGAGTAGGATGCCAGAGACTCGCAGAAAGGGGCGAAACCTTGGTGGACAAAAAAATCGATAGAACGGTGACCTACTGATGCGGACAACGTCGCAGATTGTCACCGACAGGGCGAGGCTTTTGGGGCCCAATGTCTCGACCTTTTATGACGATCCATTGCACATTGTGAAAGGTGAAAGCGTCTGGCTGTGGGACGCTGAGGGGTGCAAATATCTCGATTGCTACAACAACGTCCCGCATGTGGGTCATTGCAATCCGCGCGTGGTCGATGCGATTTGCCGTCAGGCGTCCACACTGAACACCCATACGCGCTATCTGCACGATGGTATTCTCGACTACATCGAAAGGCTGACGGGCACGATGGACGCAAGCCTGGATTGCGCGGTCATGACCTGCACAGGATCCGAGGCAAACGACATCGCCCTGCGCATGGCTGAGGGGATGACGGGCAAGCGCGGGATCATCGCTACCGACGCGACCTATCATGGGAACACCTCATTGGTCAGCCAACTTGGCAGCTCTATTCCCCCTTCAGTCGGGTTCGGGCTAGATGAGTATTTCAGATTTGTAGAAGCCCCCGACAGCTACCGCGCGCCCGATCCCGACGGCACAGATTTTGCGGATCGCGTGGCAGAGCAGATTGCTGAACACGAACGCTCGGGCGTTGGATTTGCGGCCCTCTTGATCTGTCCTTACTTTTTGAATGAGGGCTTTCCCGATAATCCTGACGGATGGCTGAAACCCGTGGCGCAGGTTGTGCGAAAGGCCGGTGGACTGCTGATCTGTGATGAGGTGCAATCCGGGTTTGGGCGGACCGGCACCCATATGTGGGCGCATGAGAAAATGGGTATCGTGCCGGATGTCGTGACACTCGGCAAACCAATGGCCAATGGCCATCCGGTCGGCGGTGTCGTGACCCGAGCCGAGATTTTGGCAACCTTTCGCAAGGGCTACCGCTATTTCAACACCTTCGGCGGCAACCCCGTGTCCTGCGCAGCGGCCATGGCGGTGCTCGACGAGATCGAGGAAAAGAACCTCATTGAAAACGCGCGTGCCGTTGGGGCCTATGCCAGGAGCCGGATGGCGCGGCTGCGCGAAAAGCACACGTGCATCGGAGACGTGCGCGGCTCGGGGCTTATCTTTGGCGCGGAATTGGTGCTGGATCATGACGACAAAACGCCAGCAATGGAATTCACCGACCGTGTGATCAACGCGATGCGACACCGGGGCGTCATCCATTCCAAACTTGGCCGACACAAAAACACGCTGAAGATCCGGCCTCCAATGCCCTTTAGCCATGAAAACGCTGATCTTCTGTTCGATACACTGGACGAGGTGCTGTCCGAGGTGGAGCTGACCAGATGACCACAACAGTGAATAGCGCCCTGCGTCTTTGGGGGCTTGAAGGTGCCGATTGGTCCTTGGTCGCAGCGCGCGAAAACCGCGTTTTCAAAGTCTGCACAATCGACGGCGAGCGCTATGCGCTGCGGCTTCACCGTCAGGCCTTTCGCAGTGACGCGGAACTGAATTCGGAGCTTGACTGGATGAGCGCCCTTGCGCACGGCGGCTTGCACGTTCCCGCGCCTAATGCCGCGTTGGACGGGGCCTACTTGCATTGCGTTGACGATGTTCAGGTCGATGTGCTGTCTTGGGTGCCAGGAGCGCAACTTGGCGAGACGGGCCAACCGCTCACAATGACGGACCGGCATGGGGTGTTTCGCCAGATTGGCATCGAGATGGCGCGGCTTCACAGGATTTCGGACGCTTGGAAACCGGCCAAAGAGTTTGATCGCTGGTCTTGGGATCGTGACGGGCTTTTGGGGGAGCAGCCCCTTTGGGGACGCTTCTGGGAGAATCCCACTTTATCCGCTGAGGACAAAGCGTTGTTCAGCGCCGCACGGGATCACGCAATCCGGCAGCTGTCCGACCTGGAGAAAGAGCTCGATTATGGTCTGATCCACGCCGATCTCGTACGCGAAAACGTTATGCTGGATGCAGACCGGGTCTATCTGATCGACTTTGACGACGGTGGCTGGGGCTTTCGTCTGTTCGATATCGCAACATTCTTGTTCAAAAATCGATCTGAGCCGGATTTTGAGGGCCTCAAAGCGGCTTTTGTGGAGGGCTACTCGAGCCAGCGCGCCCTGAACACGGATGCGCTTGCTCTCTTTATTTTGCTTCGCGCCTTTACCTATGTCGGCTGGGTCATTGATCGAATGGATGAAGCCGGAGCCACACAGCGCAACAAACGGTTTGTCGAGACGGCACGAACACTCGCAACGCAAAAGCTCGCGGCATGAAACTTGCCGAAAGCATTACAAGACGACGAAAAACTGAACTTCAACAGGGAAGACGAAAGGAAGAAAAATGAGAAACATCAAAGCACTGGGATGCTCAGTTGCATTCGCGCTTGCAGCCTTTGCTGGGCCTGCGCTGGCGGAATACCCCGAACGACCCGTAGAATTCGTGGTGCCGTGGCCTCCGGGTGATATCGAAGACACGTTAACGCGGATGATTGCGGACGCCATGCGGGATGAAACCGGCGTGCCCGCAAGCACTGTCAACATTGCCGGTGGCGGTGGCCTTGTTGGCGCGACCCACGTGTTCAGCCAGCCTGCGGATGGTTATACGGTTGGTGTCTTTACGGCCAACATCATCTCGGTGCACATCATGCGTGGCAACGCGAAATATGACCGCGCTGAATTTGAACCCATCGCCGGGGTCATCGGCTATGGTCAGGTGCTTGCCACAAACAAAGACGCTCCTTACAGCAACTTGGCGGAGTTGGCAGAGCACGCCAAATCCAACGAGGTGACACTAGGTGTTGTTGGGCTGAACGCACCGCCTGCGTTGCAGGTGCGCAAGATGGCCGAAACGCTTGGGTTCGAGTTCGCAAATATCGCAGGCTATGACGAAGCTTCATGCCAGTTGTTGTTCAACGGCGAAGTAGACGTTCTTCTGGGCGGTGCCACAATGCGACCTTGCATGGCTAGCGGTGACGCCAAGGGGCTCGCAGCTCTGACCACCTCACGCATCCCGATCTATGAAGACGTGGCTACGCTGGACGAGCAGGTTCCCGGCTTTGCAACACCAGGTTGGGCAGGCATTTTCGTGCGTAAGGACACGCCTGCAGAGGCGCGCGAGGTGATCACGCGTATCGCCAAAGAGGTGGTTGAAAGCGAAGCGGCTCAAGAGCTGGCCGCAAAAACGGGCTCCGTTATCAAGTGGACGCCAGCGGACGAAGCCGCGGCATATGCCGATGTCTTCTATGATCGCATCTCTGATCTGCTGGGGAACTGATCCCGGTGTCTGAGGGCAAAGAGCAGGCAAAGCCGCCGGTCGAAGATGATCGGCATGGCGGCCAATACCTGCTGGGTGGGATGGCGGCTGCGGCCGTCCTCCTGCTTGCCTTGCACGGCCAGCAAACCGTCGATGGCGCAACCGTGAGCGGTGACGCCGATGTCGGTTGGTGGGCAGAGCCGGGCCTGAGCCCTGCGGTCTTTCTGGTTTTGACCCTTTTGGCGAGTGTGACCGCCTTCTTTGTGGCAAAGCGTGAAGCCATAGATTGGGCCGAGGTCGGCAGCGAATATGGCCGTGTCGCGCTATTATCGGGGTGCATGATTGGCACCGTGTCTCTGCTCAAGATCATCGGGTTTGCGCTGTCGATCTTTGTGTTCGCGGGCGTTGTGGCCTTCATCGCCGGGTTTCGGGGCGGGCGCCTGTTCGCCATTGCCTTTGCGGCCAGCCTCTCGATGGTTCTGATCTTCCGGGTCGGGTTCTCGGTGTGGTTCCCGCGCCCTGAGCTTTTCAAGCTGATTGATCTGCCGTTTTGGCTGCAAGGAGTTCTGTAAGTGATCGACACCGTGCTTCTTGGGCTCCAGCAGCTGGGCGATCCGATGGTCTGGATCGCACTGATAGGCGGCAGCGTCTTGGGCATCATTCTCGGTGCGATCCCCGGCATCGGGCCGGGCGTTGGCATCGCCCTTTTATTGCCCGTCACCTACAGCATGGACCCGCTGGCGGGCATCACGCTGCTGATGGGGCTCTATGCTGCTGGCTGGTACGGCGGGGCCATTCCCGCGATCACGATCAACACGCCGGGCACAGGCGTCAACGTGCTGACCACCTATGACGGCTACCCCATGGCCAAAAACGGAGAGCCGCAACGCGCGCTGTCGCTGGCCTATGCGTCGAGTTTCGTGGGCGGAGTCTTTGCAGTACTTGTCCTGATGGTCGCGGCATGGCCAATCGCATCGCTGTCGCGGTACCTGACTTCGATCGATTTGGGAATGGCGGCCCTGTTGGCGATGGTGCTGGTCGTTGTCGCCCATAAAGGGAGCGAGCTTGCCTCTTTTGCTTTGCTGGGTGCGGGGCTGTTTATTTCGACCATTGGGCTAGAGACGGCCTATGGGTCGTCGCGCTATACTTTTGATACAACCTGGATGCTGGCGGGCGTGCCTTTGATTGCCGTGATCTTGGGGCTCTTTGCCATTGGGCAGGCCTTCACGTTAATTTTCTCTGACCGCGAGGTGGAGCCATCCAACACCGAAATGAACCGCGGATTGCTGGGCGGCTTTGTTGAAGTGTTCAAGTACCCCGTGACGCTGTTCCGCTCTGCTGGGTTTGGCGTCGGCATGGGGGTCTTACCGGGTGTCGGCGAGTTTCTGGCGCAGTTCTTCGCCTACACAACCGCGCGGGCGTCCTCCAAAACACCGGAGAAATTCGGCAAAGGCGCGCCGGAAGGGATCATCGCGTCCGAGACCGCCAATAACGCCGTGCCGCCTGCCGCACTTGTCCCGCTGTTGTCGCTGGGAATTCCCGGCGAAGCATTCACAGCGATGATGCTGACGGTTTTCATCATCCACGGGATTGACCCGGGCCCGACGCTCTTTGAGGAGAACCGCGAATTTGTAGCTGGTCTCTACATGACGCTCTTGGTCATGAACGTGGTCATTGTGCTGCTCTTGCTCGCGGGCACGCGTTGGATCGCCAAACTGTCTAACATTCCAGACCGCTTGCTGGGCGTGATCATTCTGTGCCTTGCGCTGGTGGGGTCCTATTCAACCAATTACCGCCTGACTGACACGATCATCGCGATTGCCTTCGGGGTCTTGGGTTTCGCGCTCAGGCGCGCCAATATCCCGATGGTGCCGATCATTCTTGGATTGGTTCTGGGGCCCATCATGGAGCGCTATTTCCGCCAGGGCATCGGCGCTGCGGGGGGCGATTTGACCGTGTTTGTCAGCCGCCCGATCTCTCTGGTGTTCCTGATCACGATTATCGCACTCATCGCCCTTGCGCTGCGCAATGCGGTCACAGGAAGAAGAAAGGGGGCGGGCAATGTCAGCTGATGACCGGACAGATATCGCGCGCGTGATCACTCAATACGCAGAGGCTTACCTCAAGGCCGATGTTGATGCGCTGCAAGATGTCTTTGCGCCGGATGCCATCATGAATGGCCATGTCGGCGACCGTTTGGTCGAAGGCACGCCCGAGGTCTTTATTCAGAATGTGGGAAAGGCTCCGCCTATTTGCTCGCTTGGCAAGAACCCTCGATATGAGATTGGCGACATTCAAATCACGGGGCATGCGGCTGCGGTCACGGTGACGCAAACTGACTTCGGTGACTTCAATTTCACCGACTACATGCATCTGTTGAAGCGCGATGGTCGTTGGCAGATCATCAGCAAGACCTTTTCGACTTTTTGAACTTAGGAG
Source organism: uncultured Rhodobacterales bacterium (assembly GCA_964590545.1). Taxonomy (GTDB): domain Bacteria; phylum Pseudomonadota; class Alphaproteobacteria; order Rhodobacterales; family Rhodobacteraceae; genus Aliishimia. The sequence goes on from CAZPXE010000123.1 coordinate 6,279, forward strand.
CGTGATCCGATGACCAATGCCGACACGATGAAAGACTGGATCACCCGCGACGGACAGGTCGTGCAGCACCCGGGCGGAGGCGGTGGAGCGCATACTCTGGTTCTGTCCCATGGTTTGGGCTGCCGCGTTTGGGATGTTGACGGGAACAGCTATCTTGATGCGCAGGGCGGGGCCTGGCTGAACAAGGTGGGGTATGGGCGCAAAGAGTTGGCTCAGGTCGCCGCAGGGCAAATGGAAAAGCTCGCGACTTTCGCATTCGGCTTTGACTATACCAACACGCCGTCCATTGAACTGGCCGAAAAGCTGGTCGCGCGCGCACCGGCGAATATCGCGAAGGTGCGGTTTGAGACCGGCGGCGGCGAGGCGGACGATCACGCGCTGCAATTGTCCCGCATCTACCACGCGCAAAAAGGTGCACCGCAGCGTCGCAAAATTCTGATCCATCGCGATGCGTATCATGGCAGCACTTTGGCTGGGGTGGAGCTTACCGGCGGCAAACCGGGTGTTCCGCCAAGTTCCCCTGACACCATCGTTCTGACACCGCCGCGCCCTTATCACACCGAACTTTATGGTGGGCGGGACATGGTCGATTATTGCGTCGATGAACTGCGCGCTGTGATCGCGGAGCATGGGGCAGACAGCATCGCTGCGATGTTCGCGGAACTCATGCCCGGTCCCAGCGGCATGATCCCTCTGCCAGACAATTACTGGCCTGCCATGGCCGCAGTTTTGCAGGAACACGGGATCCTCTTTGTGGCCGACGAAGTCGTCACCGGTTTTGGCCGAGCGGGCGTATGGTTCATGTCATCCAAACTCGCGCTTGCGCCGGATATGATCGTTTTGGCCAAAGGCATGTGCAGTGGTTACGTGCCAATGGCCGCCGTCATGATGAGCGAAGACGTTGCAAGCACGGTGAACGGGCTTGGCCCCGGTAATTCCTACGCGGGTCACGCTGTCGGGGCTGCGGTTGCCTCTGCACACATCGACATCATCGAAAACGAACACCTGCTGGACAACGCAAACGCTCGCGGTGCGCAGTTTCTGGAAGAGCTGTCACCACTTCTGGACCACCCGCTTGTCGGCGACATCCGGGGGCGGGGCTTGATGATGGGGATCGAACTGGTCTCTGATAAGGCAACGCGCGCGCCGCTGATCAAAGAAGCACCTTGGCTCTTCGCCAGTCTGCCACGCTTCATGCGAAGCGAACATGGCATTTTGCTAGGTCTCAGGGCAAACGTGATCGTCCTCACGCCGCCGCTTGTCATCACAAGTGAAGAGGTGTCGCAGATTTGCCGAGCCCTGACCGAGACCATCGCCCGCATCGATCAAAAAAGTTTGCGACTGCTTGACTAAGGTGCGTGAGGGCGACGCTACAATATGCTGTCTTTCGTAAGCTCTTGATCTAGCTGATCGACAGCCTCCCGCAATCGACGTTCATACTTCACCAAGAGCCGTTTGAGTTCCTCTACCTCGGATTCTGTCAGCAATTGCGAGGACAGATCGTTCTTCTCGCGCGCAACAGAAAACATTCGGTGATACAGGTCCTCGCCTTTCGGCGTGAGGCTCAAGGCCTTGACCCGGTGGTTTGCACTCGATTGCGATACGAGAAGATACCCCTCATCAACAAGCCGCTTGGTAATGCGGCTCATCAAGCCCTTGTCGAGATAGAGCTTTTGCCGGATCGCCTGAATGTTTGGGTCCGCCATACAAGCAACCAACGCAAGAACGCGCCACTCACTGAGGTTGAATCCAAACTCGCGGGTCCAATACTGCCCTTTCTTCTCGTTCAGCGTTACCGCTTGAGCCAGCAAAAAACCCAAAAAATCCAAAACGCTATCTGCCTGATCGACGTCCAGAATATCTGCATTTTCATTTTGCGGATTGAAGTTTGCCATATCTCGTCTCGGTTGTTGTGCCGCTGAAAGAAAGTACGTTCAAAGTGTTACGCCCCCCCGAATGCCGCCGCTTTCGCAGGTTAAACATCTTTGGACAAACAACAAGTGAGCAAAGACCCATTGGATCGCGATGAACCTCCGCATTTTAGAACGGCGACGTAGCCTCTGATCACCAGAAACAGTCTGGTTCTCGCCACAAGTTATCTTGCCGTCGCTTAGCACGCAAAGCTGACCTTGATGATAAAGGACAGAAGGTCCGCTTCGTCC
>CAZPXE010000124.1:0-8402 GCA_964590545.1 uncultured Rhodobacterales bacterium
CCGATATGGATGCGGCCCGACGGATAGGGGAACATCTCCAGCACGTAGTATTTGGGCTTGGACGCATCGCGCACGGCTTTGAAGACGTCCTGTTTTTCCCAGGCGGCTTGCCATTTGGCTTCAATCTCAGCGGGGGTGTAGCGTGCGGTCATTGCGGAGCGGTCCTTGGAATGCGAAAACGCCGGGCTGGTGATGGCCCGGCGCGTGTCTACTGCTATTGGCGAGCCAGTTAAAGTCTTGAGTCGCCCACGCGTAGCTGCCGGGCGCGTGTCAAAATCGCGTCCTCAACCGCGCGCACGGTGCTGGCGCTGGCCGGGCCAGAGCGGGTTTGCAGCGATACGTTCAGCGACCGGGCATCCAGCGCCGGGTCATCAATCAAAATTGTCGCGCGATAAGAGCTGCGCCCGCCGGGCGGTGTCCCGTAACCAGTGACAATAACACCGGTGAACGGGTCGATAGACTGCACGGGAAGAAAATTCATAACTTCCAAAGACGCTGCCCAGAGGTAACGATTCACCTTGGTTACGTTCTCAGCGGGCGGTTGATTAAAGACTTGGAAGAGTGTTTGCCGAGGCTGTGGTCCCTCGCCGTAGGTCAAAGTGTCCTGCGGCGCGTCTCTCTGTTCTTCGGCAGGAGGAAGATCAGAGCTTTGCGTGCCACCGCCGCCAAACTGTCCGCAACCTGTCAAAACCAAAGCGGTTAACAGTGTCAGCAGAATCATCGTCACAATTCGCATCGAACCACGGCCCTTCGCATAAGAATTCCGAATGCAAAACGTAGTACACAGGACACCACATGTGGGCAACCCGCTAGCAGAGCACTATATCTAACCCAGCGGTTGAGCGTGTTAACCAAGTGCGGCATAACTGTGGCAAAGGTGCACCATTTGACGACATGATATCGCCATACCCTGCCTTGGACTTGCCAAAACATCGGCCACGGCGTCAAAAGACGACCACCCCCTGCCGGGAACTCGGCGAGGGCAATGTTTTAAAACTCGAGGGAAAACTCATGAAAAAAGTCCTCTTTGCAACCACAGCGCTGATTGCGACTGCTGGCATTGCATCTGCTGACGTAACAGTCGGTGGTTACGGGTTCGCCGGTATCTTGAACGACGGCACCGACACCAACGCAACATCCGCTGTACGCTTCACTTTCAAAGGCACAGTTGAAACCGACAGCGGCGTTACACTGACCGCAGCTGCGCGGACAACAATCGCCGACAACACCAAAGACGCTTCCACTGACCTGGAGCGCGGTAAAGTCACAATCGCCGGCGGCGGTCTGACTGTTGCATTCGGCGCAACCAATGGCGCAATGCGCTCCTTGGGCCGTACCGCAACATTCTACGGTTTCAACGACGGCGGCACGTTCTCTGTTGACAACTCCGCAGGCGCCATTGTTCGTCGCTCCGACGCGCAGAACAACGTCTACGCAAGCTACAGCAACGCTGGCTTCACATTCGGCATCTCGTCCAGCATCAACGCTGCGACAGACGTTATCGAATTCGGCGCAAGCTACTCGTTCGGCGACTTCAAAGTTGGCCTCGCTGCTAACGACGACGACGACGTAATGCTGTCCGCGAAGTACAACACCGACGCACTCGACGTTGGCTTCGGCATGAACAACGCAGACGTTGCTGTTCTGACCCTGTCGTATGACGTGTCCCCGATGCTGGAAATCTCCGGCGCGTTTGCTGACTACGACGGCACAGGCCGCGCTGGTCTGCAAGTGTCTTACGATCTCGGCGGCGCTAAGCTGATCGGCGCAGTCGGCAAAGTCGACGGTGCAGACGCTACGTCTTCCCTGGGTGTGATCTTCAGCTTCTAATTTTTGAAGTCTATCCAGAAGAATTGAGGGCAGGGCCATTGGCTCTGCCCTTTTTCTTTTTGGGCTCTTTCCTTTTGCCGTGCACCAGCCACATATGGCGCAAGCAGAAGGGACGGATATGAGCCTCTTAGATATCACCACTAAAATCGCCACTGCCGCAGATGCCGCCGGGCGTGCTGCGGACGACATCACCCTGATCGCCGTCAGCAAAGTGCAACCGCTAGAGCGGGTGCAGGCGGTGCTGGATGAGGGGCAGCGCTGCTTTGGCGAAAACCGTGTGCAAGAGGCGCAGGGCAAATGGCCCGCGTTTCGCGAACGGTTTGACGACATCGACCTGCACCTGATCGGCCCGCTGCAAACCAACAAGGCTCGCGCTGCGATGGAACTGGCGCAGTCGATTCATACCGTCGATCGTTTGAAACTGGCCAAAACCCTTGCACGTCTTGCGCAGGACATGGGTTCCTGCCCGGACTTGTTCATCCAAGTGAATACAGGGGAAGAGCCGCAGAAGGCCGGGATCATGCCGTTGGAGGCCGACGCGTTTATCGCCGAATGTCAGGGCATGGATCTGCCGGTAAAGGGGCTGATGTGCATCCCGCCGGTGGAAGAAGAACCGTCGCTTCACTTCGCGCTGCTGTCCAAAATAGCGCGACGTAATGGCCTTGCGGGGCTCTCGATGGGGATGAGCAGTGATTTTGAGCGCGCGATTGCTCTGGGCGCGACACATATCCGGGTCGGGTCTGCGATATTTGGGGACCGGGTGCCGACTTAAACTCAGGCAATAGCTTCGGCGCACCTTGCCACGGAACCAAGGCGAAGCCCCCGTGGCCAGCGCCGGCCCGGCCCAGCGGGCTGGCACTTTGGCTGAGCTTGGCGCGTCGAATATGCGCTGTGCTACCATTGCTGTCATAAATCGAATCGAATTGGTGCCGCAGCGCTATCCCCTGACCCGGCGCTGGCCACGGCTCAACGCAAAAGATATCTCCACCAAACAAAAAAAAGGCCGGGCACAAGGCCCGGCCAGTTCCAACAGGGAGGTGTAGGTCATAACCCGGACCTACGGCGGGATTTCGTCAGGCGGCGATTCGGCTTCGCGGGGCCGAAGAACTGCCTATGCCACCAATCTGTAACCCCCAGATTCGGTCACAAGAAGGCGCGCATTGGACGGATCTGGTTCTATTTTTTGGCGAAGTCGGTAAATATGCGTTTCCAGCGTGTGGGTCGTGACGCCGGCATTATACCCCCAGACCTCATGCAGAAGCACATCGCGGGCGACCACGCCATCGGTGGAGCGGTAGAGGAACTTGAGGATATTCGTCTCTTTCTCTGTCAGGCGGATTTTCTTGTCTTCCTCGGTCATCAGCATCTTCATCGCGGGCTTGAACGTGTACGGCCCCAGTTGGAACACCGCGTCTTCCGACTGCTCATGCTGGCGCAGCTGGGCGCGGATACGGGCCAGCAGCACCGGAAATTTGAACGGTTTGGACACGTAGTCATTCGCGCCTGCGTCCAGCCCCAAGATAGTGTCCGCATCGCTATCATGCCCGGTCAGCATCAGGATCGGGCTTTTCACCCCCTGCTTGCGCATTAACCGGCACAGCTCGCGCCCATCGGTATCGGGCAGGCCCACGTCGAGAATCACCAGATCGTAAATCGCCTCCTTGGCGCGTTCCATCGCCTCGGCCCCGTTGCCCGCTTCGAATACGTCGAAGTCTTCGGTCATCACCAACTGCTCGGACAGCGCCTCGCGCAGGTCCTCGTCATCATCGACCAGCAGGATTTTCTTCAATTGAGCCATGGAATGTCTCCTCCGCATTCGTTTCATCACAAATGCTCAGCACATCGCGAGGAGGCAAGATTTGCGACACCCGTCTCACAGCCTCGTGTAACATAGCGAGAGTTTTTGCGGGAAATGTTTCAAATTCTGACAGGCGGAGCTATGTCGGTTGTAACAAAATCTGCGAGGTCCCATGCCCTTTGCCCCCGATCTGTCTGAACGTCTTGCCCGTGCCCGCGCCGATATGCGTATGGGCCTGCCGATCGTTTTTGAGGAGGGCGGTGCGGCGCAGATGGTCATGGCCGCCGAAACCCTCTCTCCCGAACGGCTGGCGGCCTTGCAAGCGATGGGCACCGAAGCGGTTGTGGCGCTGACCGATCACCGGGCGCGCACGCTCAAGGCCCATGCCTATGACGGGGACCTTGCCCGCATCATGCTGCCCCAAGACGCCCGATTGCCGTGGGTGCTGGGGCTGGCCGATCCGGCAGATGATCTGAAAACACCGATGAAGGGCCCGCTTATCTCGGCCCGTGGCGGCGATGCGTTGCCCCACCGTGCTGCTTTGCACCTAGCCAAGGCCGCGCGGTTGCTGCCCGCGGCGGTCATCGCGCCTGTCCCGCTGGGATTTGCGACGATGCATGACCTGACGGCCCTCCCCCTGGCCCCGATCATTCCGGCGCTGGCGTCTGAGACTCACCTGAACCCCGTCGTTTCCGCCCGCCTACCGCTCTCGGTGTCCGAGGCCGGGCGGTTGCACGTCTTCCGCCCCGATGATGGCGGCGAAGAACATTACGCGGTCGAGATCGGTCGCCCTGACCGCAGCCAGCCCGTGCTGGCCCGTCTCCACTCGGCCTGCTTTACCGGAGATTTGCTCGGCTCGCTCAAATGCGATTGTGGCCCGCAACTGCGCGGCGCGCTCGGGCAGATGGGGGCGGAAGGGGCCGGGGTTCTGCTCTACCTCAACCAAGAGGGGCGCGGGATTGGCCTTGCGAACAAGATGCGCGCCTATTCCTTGCAAGATCAGGGGTTCGATACGGTCGAAGCGAACCACCGCCTCGGTTTTGAGGATGATGAGCGGGACTTCCGCCTTGGCGCGGATATCCTGCGCCGCATGGGCTTTTCGTCTGTGCGCCTTCTCACCAACAACCCCGCCAAGATCGACATGATGACCCGCTGCGGTGTCCAGGTGACCGAGCGCGTCCCGCTCAAAGTGGGTGAGACACCACAAAACGCTGGGTATTTGGCAACCAAGGCGGCAAAGTCGGGGCATCTGCTGTAAAACGGAGGTGCCAGCATGAAGGGACGATGTTATTGCGGAGAGATCGCGTTCGAAGTCACGGGTAAGCCCGTGCTAAAGGCACAATGCCACTGCCGCGAATGTCAGTATATCACCGGGGGCGGGCCAAATTACTTCATGACAGTGCCCGAGGATGGCTATGTCATCACCAAAGGCACCGCCAAAGAGTTCACCCGCAGCGACATTCCCAATCCCCGCACGCGTCAGTTTTGCCCAACCTGCGGCACGCATCTGACGACGCTTATCAAGGAACGTGGGCTGGTGGTGGTGAAGATCGGCACATTGGATAACCCGGCGGAAGACTATCGCGGCCCGCGCGCGGCGATTTTCATGAAAGACACACAGCCCTATCATGTCGTGCCAGACGGGTTGCCCTGTTTCGAAGAGCTACCGCCGCCCGCATGACCCCAAATGATCTAGTTCTGACGCCAACGGGCCTGCGGGCCTTTGGGCGGGTGTATCCGTGCAGCATCGGAAAAGGCGGCCTGAGCGGGCGCAAACGCGAAGGGGACGGCGCGACCCCGCGCGGGGTGCATCGGCTGGTCGGGATGCTGTATCGCCCCGACCGCATGGCGCGGCCCGCCGATTGGGCGTTGCCGATCCGGCCTAGCGATCTGTGGTCGGATGATCCGGGCTATATCGACTATAACATGATGGTCCGCGCGCCCTATGCTGGCAGCCATGAACGCCTGCGCCGGGCCGATCCGCTTTATGATCTGGTGATCCTCACCGATTGGAACTGGCCTTACCCGGTCAAGGGGCACGGCTCGGCTATCTTCATCCACCAATGGCGCAGGCCCGGCTATCCGACCGAAGGTTGCATCGCCCTGTCGCGCGCCGACCTGTTGGACCTCGCCCGCCGCATCCGCTTCGAATCGCGCCTGATCGTCGCCTAAAGCGTCCCGCCTTAAACTTGAAACACCGATACCCTGTCACGCCTTCGGCGCTCTTGAGACATCGGTTTCACATTTTTATTCAGGTTAAAGGCGGGACGCTCTAGTCGTGCTGCTCTGACGCAAGGTCGCGCCTGCACTCCCGGTTCGCTTGTGCCACCCTGCGCGTCAAAGCAGGAGGAGCACCGCAATGAAAAAAGCCATCTACACCCAATTCGGAAACCCCGCTGAGGTGCTGCACGTCATCGAGGAAGACAGCAAACCCCTCGCCCCCGGCGAGGCGCGGATCGACATTCTGCGCAGCCCGATAAACCCGTCGGACCTGCTGCAAGTGGCCGGGGAATACGGTGTTAAACCGCCGCTGCCCGCCACCGCCGGGAACGAAGGCATTGGCCGCGTGAGCGAGGTGAACGGCGACGGCATAGCTGTCGGCCAACTGGTGCTTGCACCCGCTGGGGCCGGGGTCTGGGTGACCGAGATGACCGCCCCGATCGCCCACCTGATCCCGCTGCCAGAGGGTGATCTGGATCAACTCGCCATGCTGCTGGTCAACCCGGCCACCGCGCAATTGCTTCTGACGGATTACGTCGACCTGAAACCCGGCGATTGGGTCATCCAATCCGCCGCCAATTCCGGCGTCGGCGGCTATGTGGTGCAACTGTGCAAGGCGATGGGCGTGAACCTGATTAATGTCGTGCGCCGCGCCGATGCCGCCCAAGGCCTTAAGGATCTTGGGGCGGAGCATGTCATCGTCGACAGCCCCAACCTTGCCAAAGACGTCAAAGCAATCGCAGGCACGCGCATGGCACTTGCCCTTGATGCTGTGGCGGGCGAAACCTTTGGCCGCCTTGCTGACACGCTGCAAAAGCGCGGCACGCTGGTGGGCTACGGCGCTATGTCGATGCAGCCCGCGCAACTCGCGGCCTTGCCACTGGTGTTCAACGACATCACGATCCGTGGCTTCTGGCTTGTCCACTTCTTCGAAAGCGCGTCCAAGGAAGAGCGGATGGCGCTCTATGGCAAGCTCACGCAAATGGTCCTTAGCGGTGCGCTGTACGCGCCGGTTGATCGGCATTTCACGCTGGACGAGGTGCAAGAGGCCGCCGCCTACACATGGGCCGGGAAACGCACCGGCAAAGTGCTGATTGCGCCCAACGGGGTCTAGGCAATTTCCTCAAGCAGGGTTGATCCGAATCGTGATTCGCGCAACCTTCGTTCCTATATTTTGAACGGAGAATTTGCTATGAAACGTATACAGTATCTATTGGCGACGAGTTGTGTGGTCGCGCTTGGGCTGGGGACGACGGCAGCAGACGCTGCAACGCGCCTTGTTATGAAAGTATCGGACGCACCCGTAGCCAGCGGCACAACCGTGATCGACCCCTATCTTGACTGGACTGGCACTGGGGGCGTGAACGAAGGCGTCGCGGGCGCAACCTCGCTGACCAATAACGGCATCGACTATAAAGACAGCTGGGTCGATACCAATTGGGGCGACGTCACATCCGTTCGGGTGTCGATGTATACCAGCGCAGTTGAAGTCGCGTTCATGGAGTTCAGCGCGGCGGGAACCGCCAAAGACAACTTTTTCTCACTGGCCAATCTGACGTCTTCCTCTTGGACTGACACAGGATCACCCAACAACTATTTCTCAATCGCAGGCCACAATCTTATCGACCGGCATTGGTATGTGAACCGCAACTACGGGGGGTGCACGTCGGATCGCGGCTGGATGGCAGTGTTGGATGGCCGGGCCGCGCCGTCTTATGCCTGTTCTTGGGAGGATTCGCGGACGGGAACGGGGTCAGCCACGCGTGGCTTCCTGTACTCCGACGGTCCCGCCAATGAAAATTGGACCACGGGGTCAGTTGGCGTTGCTGACGTGTTCGCTGTCACAGTGACAACCGCTCCGGTCCCCGTTCCGGCCTCTGGCGCGCTGTTGGCAGGTGCTTTGGGTGCGCTGGCATGGCGCAAGCGCAAAGCGGTGGCGTAAACATACAGCACGATTTGAAAACGAAGCGCCCCAAGATCCGGGGCGCTTTTCTTGTGGTGTAGAGGCCTTGGCTTAGCTTTGGGGTTCACTTACGCGCCTTCGCGCATGCCGGGTGTCAAAAACCCCAATTGTCGGGTTGATAGCCGTAAGGCGCCACAAGTTGTGACAACACGATCCAACGGTCCGAGATCGACTTGGCATTCATCGGGATCGGTTTTGTTCGAATCGCAAGATCGCGGCTGTTGCGCGCGAAGGCTTCATACCCCGCGGCCTCTGCGGCCTTCTTCAGGTTGTCGATATTCTGTTGCGACACAGGCGAAGCCGCCTCAAACCAATAGACGATTGGCGCGCGCGCGGGCAGGCGCTGTTGGGTTTGCAACAGGCGCAGAGAGAATTCGGTCTTCTGCCGCAGCTGCGCCGGATCGACCTCAACCTGTTCAACTGTCATGCAACCCGCCAAAAGCGCCGCTGCCAATACCAGTGTTACCCGCGTTAGTGCGCCTCTGCCCAAGTTGCGCCTTTGCCTGCGTCCACGGTCAGGGTCACGTCCAGCTTCACCACCGGATCGCAGGCGCCTTCCATGACGTTTTTTGCGGTGGTGATGAGGGTATC
>CAZPXE010000125.1:0-8387 GCA_964590545.1 uncultured Rhodobacterales bacterium
CCACGTCGATATGGTTGTAACCGACCCCGAAATTGCCGAGCACTTTGGCGCGGGGCTGCGGGACATCCGCGAACACCTGAGCACTGAACGCATCGCCAAGCGTCGGCAGTACCCCGTCATAGTCGCGCAGGGCGGTGCGCAATTCATCCGCCGTCAGGGGCAGCGTTTCCTCGCGCACCACCACATCAAAATGCTTGCGCGCTTCTTCCTGCACGGTGTCGGGCAGCGGGCGGGTCATATAGATCAGGGGTTTGTCCATCAGCACAGCCGCGCCCCGATGGGCGCCTCCTTATCCGGCGCGGCAAGGACCACCGCGCCGCTGTCATCGTGAAAGCCGAGGATCAGCACCTCGGACATGAAGGGACCAATCTGGCGCGGCGGGAAATTGACCACGCCCATAACGGTTTTGCCGACCAGCGTGTCGGGGTCGTAATGTTCGGTGATCTGGGCCGAGGATTTGCGCTCGCCAATCTCTGGTCCGAAATCGACCCAGAGCTTGATCGCGGGTTTGCGCGCTTCGGGGAACGGCTCGGCGCGCAGGACGCGCCCGGTGCGGATATCGACCTTCAGGAAGTCGTCGAAGGTGATTTCGGGTGTTTTGTCAGCCATTTGCAAGCTCCCGCGAGCGATCGGCGGCAGCCTTGACCGTCGCCTCAATGAGAGGAGGTAGCCCGGTGTCTTGTTTCATCAAAACCTCCAACCCTGCCTGCGTAGTGCCGTTGGGCGAGGTGACGTTGACGCGGAGTTGTGCAGGGGTTTCCTCGGCCTGCATCGCCAGCGCACCTGCCCCGGCGACGGTGGCTTTGGCCAGTTGCATAGCGAGGTCGGGGGCAAGGCCCTGCGCCTCTCCGGCGGCGGCGAGGCATTCGATCATGTGGAAGACATAGGCGGGGCCAGAGCCGGATACGCCCGTGACCGCGTCCATCTGCGCTTCTGCCTCCAGCCGGACCACGTCGCCAATGGCCGACAGCAGCGCTTCGGCCAGATCAAGCTGCGCCGCGCTGGCGGCGGCGTTGCCAATGATCGCGGTGATCCCCTGCCCCACGGCAGCGGGCGTGTTGGGCATGGCGCGAATGATCGGTGTCTGCCCGCCCAGCATCTGTTCATATTGCGCAATTGGCGTGCCTGCGGCGACCGACAGGAACAGCGTATTGCCATCGCCCATCGCCGCCAGCGTCGGCAGCGCATCGCCCATCATTTGCGGCTTCACGGCGACCAGCACGACAGCGGGCGCTTCGGGGAGGGCGGCATTGATGTTCACGCCCTGCGCCTGCACCCAATCCGACGGGAACGGATCCTGCACCCAAACCTTGGCCGCCGACAACCCTTCGGCCAGCCACCCGGCCAGCATCGCAGAGCCCATCTTACCGCAGCCCAAAAGGACCAGCCCGTTTGCCTCAATATCGTTGAAATTCATGGCTCCCCCGTCGTCTCATTCACGAGACGTTACGCCAGCGCGGCGCGACAGGGAAGGGCCGCTCTGTCTGAGCAGCGATCCGGTCAGGGGGTGTCCGCTGAGCGCGCGCCAGACCGCGCGGATCGATACCAGCGCAGCGCGTCTTGTTCGGTTTTCAGAATGAACGGCGCTTTGCCGTCCAAGTAGGTATCCCACGTCACATTGTCCGCCGATGTGAGCCGCGCCTTCAGGTCCGAATAGTCCGCCGCCTTGTCAGGATGCGCGATCAAGTAGTCGCGAAAGGCAAGGTGCCGTTCGATGTGAGGCGATCCCGCCGCGTAAATATGCAAGTGATGACTGCGCACACCGGCGCGGGTTGTCTTTCGGAAATAACGCCGGTTTTCGATGCCGTAAGCGCCCATCGCCTCATATCCGATGCGCGTGAACATTTCGGTCTTTTCGTCCACGGCGTCTAGGTCCGCAACGACACCCAGCAGATCGATAATCGGTTTCGCCAAAATGCCTTCAATTGACGTGCTGCCGATGTGATGCAGGTGAATGTCGGTCCCGGCCAGCGCGGCCCTGATTGCCAAAACCTCATCGCGGAAGGCGGTCTTCCATTTGGGGTTATGCGGTTCAACGTAATCGACCACTTATCTGTGTCCGCGTTGTTGAAGCAGGACGGCACCCGCCGCCCCGCCCAATCAGATCAAGCGCGCCCGTAAGCCTCGGCGATGGCAATTTCAATCGAAGCTTGAGGGGTGCGATCGCCCCAGATCAGCATTTGCAGGGCGGGGTAGTAGCGTTCCGCACTCATCACCGCCGCGCCTATCATCGTGTCGATCTGCTCGGGGCTGGCGATCTGTTCGCCCGCCAGCACGAGGCCATAGCGGTAAACCATCAGTTTTTGCTCGGCCCAATAGGTGAAGCTGCCCGCCCAGCATTGATCATTGATGAGGTTCAGAAGTTCATAGAGCCCCGCCATCTTCTCGGGCGGAGGGTCCATTTCGAAGGTGCAGACCATGCGCAGCGTTTCGTCATAGCCGGACCAGGCCAGCGTCAGCGAATAGGTTCGCCACTGCCCTTCAACGGCCATCGCGATTTGATCATCTGCAATGCGGTCGAAATCCCATTCGTGATGCGTTGCGATATGTTCAACGATGTCAATAGGATGAATGTCGTCTTCGAGGAATTGCTCGGAAAGGGCCATGGTGCCACCTCTTATTCGCCATAGCGGCGGTCAAGGGCCCAGCAGCGCGCCCCGTACGCAATTTGCTATATGCCTGCTCGATCGGATCAGGGTGAACCCCTGTACCCGTGGCTCCATGCTGGGGTAGACGCCCCCGTCTGGCAACCCTTTATTTGGGGATAACCGCAATAAGTTGTGGATGCTTGGCCCGCTTGCGCAAAACCTGACCCTTGACCGGGCAGGCGTTCTGCTCCATCTAATCACTTAAACATATTCGAATGTGTGGAGATGATATGACCGAGTTTACCCCTCTTGCGTCGCTGATCGGCGGGATGCTGATTGGCCTGTCGGCGGTGATCTATATGGCCGCAAATGGGCGGATTACCGGGATCAGCGGGATCGCGTCGCGGCTGCTGTCCCTGCGCCTTGGCGGGGCTGAGGATCGTCCCGGCCTGTTCTTTGTCGCCGGCTTGGTCGTCGCGCCACTGGTCTATGCGGCGGTGGCGGGTGGCATGCCGATGCAGACGGTCAATTCCGCGCCGGTGCTGATGGTCGCGGCAGGTCTGCTGGTCGGGTTCGGGTCGGTCTATGGCAATGGCTGCACATCGGGCCACGGGGTATGTGGGCTGTCGCGCCTGTCGGCGCGCTCGCTGGTGGCGACTTGCACCTTTATGGCGGTCGCGGCCGCAGCCGTATTTGTCACGCGGCACGTGCTGTAGGGGGGCTTAGGGATGAATATTGCGGGATTAATAGCGGGTCTGATCTTTGGGCTGGGGCTTGTCATCTCTGGCATGGCCGATCCGGCCAAGGTTCTGAACTTTCTTGATGTTGCCGGGACGTGGGACCCCAGCCTTGCCTTTGTGATGGGCGGAGCGATTGCCGTTACTCTGCCCGGCTACGCGCTGCTGCGCCGCCGCGAAACGCCGCTGTTTGCACAGAGGTTTTCGTGGCCAACGCGGAATGACATGGATGCGCCGCTGCTCAGCGGTGCTGCGATGTTTGGGCTGGGTTGGGGCCTGTCGGGTTTTTGTCCGGGGCCTGCGCTGACAGCGATCACGCTAGCCGCGCCGGGCACGCTAGTGTTTGTGCCAGCGATGCTGGTTGGCATGGCGCTCGCGCGGTTTGTGAAGGGTGGATACGGGCAGGCCGCGGCAGCTTAAAGGGGCGTTGAGCCCGTGCCGGGGTACGCGGAACCGCAGGTGTTAAGGCGCGATGCGGGGGCCTGTGCGCACCGTTTTGCCCGCGAGCATATCCGCCGTTTCACGGTCGAACCGGGCGAAGTGGTCGGCTTTCAGATGCGCGGCGAAAGCGTCAGCGTCGGTGTAAAGCTCATACAGCATGACCAGATCAGGCGCGCCCTCAACCAAGCAGACGTCGAACTGATGGCATCCCGGCTCGGACTTCACCGACGCGGCGGCATTGGCGCGCATAAGGGGCAGGAAGGCATCCATCTGGCCCGGTTTTACCTGTAATTCGACGATGACGGCGTACATCTATCCCTCCGGATTTGGCATGGTGAGTTTGCGGCCCTGCTCAGCAGAGCGATAGGCCAGATCAGCGGCGGCGATCACGGGCAGGTAGTCGCGCGCTTCGTTCTCAAACGCGCCGCCACCACGCATCGCCGCTGCGACGTGGGAGATCAGCGCCGCAACGCAGCCGCCGCCGAAACTGTCATCTGGCGCGAAGGGCAGCGGCACGGGCGTTTCGTCCTGTGCGCCGAAGCGGCGCAACCAAACCCGCCCCTGCCCGTCAAGGCGCAACGTGCCGCCTTCGCCTTCCACCGCCATCTCGCCCATCGTGCGGCGCGGCGCGTCAGTTATGTGATCGGCAAGGCGGTTGCCGTCGAAGACGGATTGCACACCGCTGTCATGGCTCAGCATGAGTATCCCGGCATCCTCCCCTGCAATGGCGGGGTTGAGGCGGCGCAGATCGGCATAAACATCCGTAATCTCGCCAAACATCCAGCGGAACAGGTCGATGAAATGCACGCCCGTCTCGTGGATCAGCAGGCGCGGCATGGTCTGAAACGCAGGCTGACGGGCAAGATAGGCGTCCGGCCCGCGCCCATCGCCGGGGCGCAGATCGAAACGCGCGGCATAGACTTGGCCCAGCGTGCCAGCGTCCAGAACGGACTTGATCGCGCGGTGCCACGGCTGGAAGCGGAAGTTTTCGTGGATGATGATGCGCGCACCGATGGCTTCGGCCTGTGCGATCACGGCCTGCGCTTCGGCGAGCGAGGTGCAAAAGGGTTTCTGGCAGATCAGCACACGGTTTGGAGCCATCGCAGCGCGCAGGATGGCGGCGTGGGCGGGGGGCGGCGCGACGATATCGACCACATCCGGGGAGGTGGCGAGGGCGGCGTTTAAGTCTTCGTACACGGGCAGCCCGTATTCGCAGGCGGCCCAGTCGCGGCGCACAGCGTCGGGGTCAGTTGCGGCGGTGATTTCGACGCCGCTTTGGGCCTGCCATGCGGCGATGTGAAAGGCGCTGAAATAGCCGAGGCCAACGATGGCGACGCGCAGAGCGCTCACCGCAGATGCTCCAACACAGCTTCCGTCACCGCCTTGGTGCCCATATCGCCGCCGAATTCCATCGGGCGCAGGGCGTTTGCGGCGAAGCCTTCCTCGACGGCGGCGTCGATCCGGGTAGCGGCATCGGCGAACGCCTCCTGCCCCGTCCGGTCGGCAAGATAATCCAGCATCAAGGCCCCGCTGAGGATCGCAGCCAGCGGGTTCGCCTTGTCCTGCCCCATGATATCCGGCGCGCTGCCATGGGCGGGTTGGAACAGGCCGACCGCGTCACCAATCTCGGCGCAGGCGGCCATGCCCATGCCGCCCACCAGCCCCCCGGCCAGATCCGAGAGGATATCGCCGAACATGTTCTCCATCACCATCACATCGAATTTCCACGGTTGGCGCACCAGATCGAGGGCCATAGCGTCGACATAGTTGTAGCTGATGGGCGTGTCCGGGTTCTGGGCTGCAACCTCATCAAAGATGCGGCGGAAGAAGGCCATGGAGGCGAAAACATTGGCCTTGTCTACGCAAGTGAGTTTGCCAGAGGTGCCTTTGCGCGCCTGCCGCCGCTGCGCCAGCCGGAAGGCGAAGCGGTGCAGTTTTTCGGTCGTGGCGCGGGTGATGCGCAGCGTGTCGCGCACTTCGTCATCGCCCCGGATATCGCTGCGCCCATGCACGGCGGCGGAATAGAACAGCCCTTCGGTCGACTCGCGCAGGATCACCATGTCGATCCCAGCCGCGCGCGGGTCGGCAAGGCGTTGCGGGGCGTTGGGATAGGCTTTGACCGGGCGAATACCGGCATAAAGCTGATACCGCTCGCGCAGCCGCAGATGGGGGGAGATTTCGGTGCCGTCCGCGTGCCGGACCGTGGGCAGGCCAATCGCGCCAAGAAAGATCGCATCAGCTTTGCCTGCGGCTTCCTCGCCCCCCGGTTCGATGTCCTGCCCCGTCTCGCGGAAATAGGCAGCCCCAGCGGCGATTGGCGTAAGGTGCAGCCTACCTGCCCCGACCTTGTCACAGGCCGCTTGGGCGATATCGAGAGCGGATTGGGTGACATCGGGGCCGATGCCGTCTCCGGCAATCACGGCGATATGGGCGGTGTTGGTCATGGGGTAAGGAGTGACCATTGTGCGGGTGGGTGTCAAATTCTGAAATGGCGGGCTAGGCTTGGCGCATCCGGAAAAGGAGCCGCCCCATGTCTGACCATTGGCAGGTCCACGCCGTCAAATATGCCGACCGCAACACGCGGGTGCGGGCGGATAGTTTCATTTTCGACGACCACCCGGCGGCGGCGCATGGGATGGATTACTTCGTCTGGGTGTTGCAGAGCGGGGCGCGGACGATCCTTGTGGATACCGGCTATGACGCGGGCGAAGCGGCGCGGCGCGAGCGGCCAATCCTGCGCGATCCGGCAAAGGCGATTGAGCCGCTTGGCATCAACGCAGAGCAGGTGGAGACGGTGATCATCACGCATCTGCATTACGATCACGCCGGCGGGTTGGACCGCTATCCGAACGCCACGTTCCATCTGCAAGAGGCGGAAATGGCCTATGCCACCGGGCCATGCATGTGCCACGGGCCACTGCAAATGCCATTCACCGTCGATCATGTCTGCGAGATGGTGCGGCATGTTTATTCAGGGCGGGTGGTGTTTCATTCCGGCTCCGCACAGGTCGCGCCGGGGGTGCGGGTGCATTGCGTGGGCGGGCATTCGCGCGGCTTGCAGGTGGTGGAGGTGGACACCGCGCAGGGTCCGCTGATCCTCGCCTCGGACGCCGCGCATTACTGGGAGAATTACATAGCCCGCAAGCCATTCCCCATTGTGGTGGATTTGCAGAATATGCTGGACGGGTTTGACACGCTGATGCGGCTGGGCGGCGGCGACGTGGGGCGGATTATTCCCGGGCATGATCCGCTGGTTGGGCAGCATTACGGGCTGAGCGGCGCGGCGGAATTTATCTGGCGGCTGGATACGGGTCCGGTGCGGGCGTTCGAGGTGTGAGCGGGCGATAGCAGTAGCCGTGCCAAAGCCAGACCGCGGGATGGCAGTTGCAACAGTCATTCCGACTCGTTTTATTTCCGCCACCTTGGCGAGCAAAATGAAGGGAGCGCTTACATCAACCAAAAAGCCAGCCCGTGCGGGCGGTCTGGCTTTGGCACGGCGCCTTCGGCTTGGTTCCGTGCCAGAATTCGCTGAACGAAGGTTACACCAAATCCAAATGCGGCCACGTTGGCTGATCTGGAATATGCAGCACCACCTCATCGCCGACCGCGACCGCTCCGGGCCGTTCCACCCAAGCCGTCACACCGCGCTTACCCTTTGCGGCGGTCTTGAAGGCTTTGCCATGGCCCGCGTGATCCGCCTCAATCTCTTGGCCGGGGTAGATGCAGGGGCGATTTTCCATATCGACAACAAGCGTCGCACCCGAGGGCATTTGCAGCCGAGACGATGGCGGTAAATGTGTGAAGGACGGGATGCCCTCCACAACCACCGACGCGCCGAGCAGCGCGGGGTCGAGCGTATCGAGCCCGATTTTCTGGGCAACCTCAGCCAGTTCCTCGGCAGAGACGATGGACAGCTGCCGCACATTGCGGATCTCTGTGCCGCGCTTGTGCTGCGAGGTAACACGGCTGCAAGACGGCCGCGTCAGCCCAAAATGCCGCTGCTCCCCCTCCATCCCGTCCCAGCCAAGCATGGCGATGGTCAGTGCTTCACAGCGCAGGCTATCGGCATCGGCGGCGCGGCCCAGATAGGTTATTCGGCCCGTAACTTCGGTTTTCTTCAATGCAGGCATGTCGTTTGTTCCTTGGAATTATGCCAAAGAGTTATCCGCACAAGCGGCGACAGACAAATCAGGAATTGTGTCGCAAATCTTCAACTGCGGCGATACACGCCAACGAAAAAAGCCCGGCACCATTTCTGGGCCGGGCTTCTCTCAATTCTGTCGCGGAGCCTTAGGTCGGTTCCGGCTCCATGCCGCCTGTGGGCGGTTCGGGCTTTTTCTTCTTGGCCTTTGGAATCGCCGTGACCGAAGCTGCGTTGCCTTTATCGGCGGGCGTGTCGTCATCCGAGGACGACGGCGGCTCGCCATTCATCACGCGCTTGATCTCTTCGCCGGTCAGGGTTTCGTATTCCAGCAAGCCTTGCGCCAGCCGTTCCCATTCCTCGTTCTTGTCGGTCAGGATTTGGTATGCGCGCTCATAAGCGTCTTCAATGAACCGCTTCACCTCTTCCTCGATCAATTCCTTGGTGTTAGCCGAGACCGAGAAACCCGCCGTGTTACCG
>CAZPXE010000126.1:0-8384 GCA_964590545.1 uncultured Rhodobacterales bacterium
GGTATCGATACGCGGCCCCTCGGCGACCGAGAACCCCATTTCCGCGAAAATCGCAGTAACTTCTTCCGACACTTGGCTGATCGGGTGCAGCGTGCCCGCAGGGCGCCCCCGCGACGGCAGCGTCACATCGAGCCATTCGGTGCGCAACCGCTCGTCCAAAGCCGCATCCGTTAGCGCGGCTTTCTTGGCGGCCAATGCCGAGTTAATCTCATCCTTCAGCGCATTCAGAGCGGGGCCAGCGACTTGCCGCTCTTCGGGGCTCATCTTGCCAAGAGAGCGCATTTGCAGGCTGATCTCGCCCTTCTTGCCGACGGCCTGCACGCGCAAGTCCTCCAGCGTCGCTTCATCCGCCGCATCAGCAATCAGCCCAAGATATTTTGCTTTGAGATCATCCATCGCGCCGCTCCTGTGGTTCGGCGTTCTGCTATCACATCACGGCACAATGGCAAGCGTGTGGGGTGCAAAAGGGCAAAACGCAGTGTAAACTATGGTTGACAGGAGGCTCGCTCAGACATGCCCGACACCATCCTGCTTTTCGGAGCGACCGGTACAATTGGCCGGGCAACCCATAGCGCCTTACGCGCAGCGGGGCATGAGGTCGTCGCGCCAACCCGAGCCGAATGCGACTTTAGCGCAAAGGCGTTGGCCACAATGGTGGCTGATCACAAACCTGACGCTGTTGTTTCTTGTCTCACCTCTCGCAGCGGAACGCCAAAGGATGCGCAGGCCGTAGACTATCAACTTAACAGCGACATCCTGAAGTCCGCCGTAGCAGCAGATGTACCGCGCTTCGTACTCCTCTCGGCAATCTGCGTGCAGAAACCGAAACTCGCCTTCCAACGTGCCAAGCTAAACTTCGAAGCCGAACTGCGCGCCGCGCCAGTGCGATGGACTATTGTGCGGCCCACCGCGTTTTTCAAATCTCTGTCCGGGCAAGTGGACCGTCTACGGGCAGGCAAAGCATTCTTGCTATTCGGCAATGGTGCCTTGACCGCGTGCAAACCCATCAGCGACCGCGATCTGGGTGCTTTTGTGGTGCAGTGTCTGGACGAGCCTGCGGCCGAGAATGCCGTGTTGCCCATCGGTGGGCCCGGTCCAGCCATGACACCAAAAGAACAAGGCACCCTTTTGTTCGACGCGCTGGGACTAGAGCCAAAGTTCTCGCGTGTTCCCGTCGCGATGATGAGCGGGATCATCGGCCTTCTCAGCGCGCTTGGTTTTGTGATGCCGAAGCTGCGCGAGAAAGCGGAGCTGGCCAAAATCGGACGTTACTATGCAACCGAGTCGATGCTGGTTTGGGATGGCGCGCGCTATGACGCCGATGCCACGCCGGAGTTTGGAAATGACACGCTAAAAGAGCACTACGAACGCATTGCCGCCGGGCTGGTGGACAACGACAGAGGATCGCACGCGGTGTTCTAGAGCGTCCCGCCTTTAACCTGAATCAAAATGTGACACCGATGTCCCGAGAGCACCGAAGGCGTGACAGGGTATCGGTGTTTCAAGTTTAAGGCGGGACGCTTTAGTGTCCAATCTGCATGAGTTGGGCGGCGGATCACCAACCTGCCGGACCGTTACTCCGCAGTTGTGTCCGAAGGCTCGTTGCGGAACTTCTTGCTCAGCGGGTACATGAATTGCCGCAAGTAACCGCGCGGAACCGTATCACCCACCACACCATACTTCTCGGGCCATGTCTCGTTCTCTGGCAAGTGGTGCGTGCCGAACAGCCAGTCATAGATGGGAAAATGCGAGGCATAGTTGATATCTATCGCCGCCCGGTCAGAGCCGTGATGCCAGTGGTGGAACCGGGGCGTCACGAAAAACCGTTCAACAAAGCCAAACTTCCATCCGATATTGGCGTGAATGAAGCTGGAATAAAAATAGACGATCAGCAAATACGCCTGAATCGCTTCAGGCTTGAAGCCCAGCGTGAACATCGGCAGCGCGGTCAGTGAGCGCAGGATCGCGATTTCAATGAAATGCATCCGCGCACCCGCAAGCCAGTCCATCTTTTTGGTGGAATGATGAATGGCGTGGAAATTCCACAGCACCGGAAATGTGTGAAACGCCCGGTGAACCCAATATTGAACGAAATCCGTCGCGGCCATGATAATGACGACCTGCACCGCAAAAGGCAGCGCCACGATATAGGCGCGCACCGCATCCAGATCAGCTTGCGCGTTGATGTAGTTGGCCGGAGCGAGCGTGATAAAGCCCAGCACCTGCACCAACATGGACGAAACGAGGTAGTAGAACATATCCTCCTGCCACTCAGCCCGGAACACGACCTGTTCCGAGCGCGAAGGGAAGAACCGCTCTAGCGGGACAAACAGGAACCCAACCACCAGGACATTGATAATGAAATAATCCAGCCCGAAGTACAGCGTTTGCGGCGGCGCGCCCGTGGTGTCCGGCTGGGTTGTCGCCATCAAAGACGCGATCGCCGACACCGCCAGCGCAGTCCAACCCAGCGATTTACGCTGGCTTAGGATCAGCGAGAGCAACGCGAGCACGTAGCCTGCCAGCAACACAACCCGAAGCACCACAGTCATCGCGCCCGATTGATGCAAGAACGCGATTTCAGGGTACGAGAAGGTCTCCGGGTACCAGCGCAGAAGCACAATCAACATACCTGCGATCCCGGCAAGCAACGCCAGCGCCCCCGACAGCCAACCAGACCCAAGCGGGCGCTGATCGCGCGGGGTTTCAAGCTGGACTATGACCTTTCGAAAAATTTTCATGTCTGCACACCCAACACCTCTGACCTGACGGGATTATGGTGATCGGCGGGCCAAAACGCAAAAACCCCGCTCAGGGCTGAGCGGGGTTTGAAAAATTGTGTTGCTGATGCGCTTACGCAGGCAGCGCGCCTTTTGCCTGATCCACGATCGCAGCAAAGGCTTCGGGCTCGTTCACAGCAAGATCGGCCAGAACCTTGCGGTCCACTTCGATCCCGGCCAGCGACAGGCCATTGATGAAGCGGCTGTATGTCAGCGCTTCGTCATGCGCGCGCACAGCTGCGTTGATCCGCTGGATCCACAGGGCGCGGAAGTTGCGCTTACGATTCTTGCGGTCACGCGTTGCATATTGGTTCGCCTTGTCGACCGCCTGACGCGCCACCTTAAAGGTGTTCTTGCGACGGCCATAATAGCCTTTGGCTGCCTTGACGACTTTCTTGTGGCGTGCGTGCGTGACGGTTCCGCCTTTAACTCTGGACATATCGGAAGCCTCCTATCAGCGGTCGTAGGGCATGAAGCCCTTGATGATCTTTGCGTCGGGGGCCGACATGGTGGTGGTGCCGCGGGCGTTGCGGATGAACTTGCGTGTGCGCTTGATCATGCCGTGACGCTTACCAGCTTGTCCGGTAAGCACCTTGCCATTCGCAGACACTTTGAAGCGCTTCTTCGCGCTCGACTTGGTCTTCATCTTAGGCATTTCCGTCTCCTATCTTACGGGTCGGTCCTATGCGCGACTCGGCATGCCACTTGGCCGGACGCGCGAACGAAGCCGCCGTATAGGGCGGCAAAGAGCATATGGCAAGGGGTTAGCTAACTGGAACAGCCTGCTTGCAACGCCTAAGGCATATAGGTCGCGACCACACGCACAAATACGTTCGGTACGTCCTGAAATGCATAGCCACCCGGAGCAGTTTGCAGCGCGTACAGAACCAAACCAAAAGCGATCAGAAGTGTCAGGGCCGATGCCCGCGGAGCCCGGCTGTCGGACCAGGCAGAAATAATGGACGGCACAGAAAACGCGCCAAGGATCAGGCCAAAGACCAAGGCCAGGTCAGGTTCCAACATACGCGCCTCCACACCACATTTTGTATGTGCGCAGACGTTACTCCGGGTCGGTGCTATAAATCAAACGTTCGTCGCAGGGGGCAACGCGCAGGATATTCGTGCTGCCGGTGACGTTGAAGGGAACCCCTGCGGTAACAACAATCAGGTCCTCAGAACTCGCGAAACCCTCGGCGCGGACAGCGCGCACGGCGTTGACGACAGCACCTTTGAAGCGATCCACCGTTTCGGTTATCACACAGTTCACACCCCAGCTCAGCGTGAGCCGGCGCGCGGTGCTTTGCAAAGGTGTCAGCGCCACGATCGGCACGCGCGGACGCTCGCGCGCGGTGAACAACCCCGTGGTGCCACTTTGGGTAAAGCAGCAAATCGCTTTGATATCCGTAGCTTCCGCGATCTCGCGCGCGGCAGAGACGATGCCATCGGCAACAGAGCTTCGGGTGACCTGACGGCTCGATTCGATAATCTGAGTGTAGGTCGGGTCTTGCTCCACCTCAGTCGCCACGTTGTCCATGGTCCGCACAGCATCAAGCGGATACTGTCCCGCCGCGCTTTCGGCGCTGAGCATCACTGCGTCAGCACCTTCATAGATCGCTGTCGCCACGTCCGAAACCTCGGCCCGCGTCGGCATGGGGCTTTCGATCATGCTTTCCAGCATCTGCGTTGCGACGATCACCGGCTTGGCGGCGGCACGGCATTTTCGCACCAAGCGCTTCTGGATCGGCGGCACGTTTTGCACGGGCAATTCCACACCCAAGTCCCCGCGCGCGACCATAATTCCATCAGACGCATCAAGGATATCGTCAAACCGTTCCAACGCCTTGGGCTTCTCGACTTTGGAGAGGACCGCAGCCCGCCCGTCAATCAACCCGCGCGCCTCATAGACATCCGCGCCGCGCTGCACAAAAGACAGCGCCACCCAATCGACGCCCAGCGCACAGGCAAATTCCAGATCGGATTTGTCTTTTTCGCTCAGCGCGGCCAGAGGCAATTCCACATCAGGCACGTTGACACCCTTGCGGTTTGAAATCGTACCGCCCGCGATAACGATACAATCGGCGAAGTCTGGACCGCAGGCCGTGACCTTCAGACGGATTTTACCGTCATTCACCAGCAAATGCGCGCCTTCCGTCAGGGCCGCAAAAATCTCGGGGTGCGGAAGGCAGACACGGCTCTCATCGCCCTGCGCCGGATCAAGATCCATGCGGAACGCCGCACCCTCGACCAACTCCTCAGACTCGTTCGCGAACACACCTACGCGCAGTTTTGGCCCCTGCAAGTCCGCAAGGATCGCGATTGGAGAGCCGCAATCCTGCTCGACTTTGCGAATAATCGTGTGCTTTGCGGCAATCTCGTCCTGCGTGCCATGGGACATGTTCAGGCGGAACACATCGGCCCCCGCCTCATGCAGTGCGCGGATCACCTCATAAGTTTCCGAGGCGGGGCCCAAAGTGGCGACGATTTTGACATTTCTGGAGCGTTTCATGCGATCTGACCTCTGGTCTTGGCCTTCTGGCGCGACGGCCGACGATATTTTGTTAGCGTTATCACGCAATTCACATCCGGGTTCAACTCACCTAATGGTAAACGCGCAAGGATGACGCAGCCATGACATATCAACCGTTTTTCATCGAAGGCGCAACGCGGACAGGCAAGTGGCTGGTGACTTGCGATCACGCTGCCAACACCGTTCCCGACTTCGTCAACGAAGGAACACTGGGCCTTCCTGACGAGGATATGGCCCGCCACATCGCCTACGATATTGGCGCGGCAGGTGTCGCGCGCGCGCTTGGTGATGCGTTGGATAGCCCGGTGATCCTGTCAAACTTCTCTCGCCTTGTCATCGACCCGAACCGGGGTTTGGACGACCCGACGCTGGTGATGCGGCTCTATGATGGCTCTATCATCCCCGCCAACCGCGCCGCAGATGACGCGCAAACCCGCATCGAGCGCTGCTATGCGCCTTATCACGACGCGCTTGCGGAACTGGCGGTGCGACCCGGCACAGCCCTGCTGTCGGTCCATTCCTTCACCCCGCAACTGCAAAACCGCCCCCCGCGCCCGTGGCATATTGGGGTGCTGTGCGCCGAAGACCGCCGCCTCGCGGACCCTTTGCTCGCCCGCCTACGCGCCGAGCCAGACCTGTGTATCGGCGACAATGAACCCTATTCCGGTCGTCTGCCCGGTGACGCGGTGGACCGGCACGCCCTGCAACAGGGCCGCCCGAACATCCTGATTGAACTGCGTAACGACCTGATTGCGACCTACGAGACCCAACGCCATTGGGCCGCCCGCCTCGCCCCTGTGCTTGACGCAGCGCGCAGCGATGCCAATCTTTGACGAAACGCCCCTGCTTCGCTCGGCGACATAAACTCCACAGGGGTCCGGGGATGTGAAATCCCCGGTTCAGCCCGCAGCAAAAGGACCATCGCGATGGACACCCAAACCCAACTCGAACTCGAAGCCGCCGCCTTCCGCCGCCTGCGCAAGCACCTGATGGAAGATCGAACCGATGTGCAGAATATCGACATGATGAATCTTGCCGGGTTCTGCCGGAACTGCCTGTCGCGCTGGTATCAGGAAGCCGCCAATGAGCGCGGCATCGACATGGATAAGGACGCTGGCCGAGAAGCGTTTTACGGCATGACAATGGCCGAGTGGAAGGCCAATTATCAAACCGGTGCAAGCCCTGAGCAACAACAGGACTTCAAGAAGTCCTTTGCTGAGAATGTCGGCAAACCTGAATGACGAGGCCAGACAGCGCCTAATTTTGGATGCCGAGGGTCAGACCGCTGCCTTCCGGCTCTCATCCAAGTAAATCTCCCGCAGGCGCGTCGCCACAGGGCCGGGCGTGCCATCGCCAAGGGTCGCGCCGTCGATGTCCACGACAGGCATCACGAAAGCAGAGGCAGAGGTAAAGAACGCCTCATCCGCTTCCTTGGCCTCGTCAATCGTGAAGGAGCGCTCTTCGATCACCATCTGCGCCTCTTTTGCAAAGCGCAGCACAGCGGCGCGGGTGATACCGTGCAGGATTTCATTGCTCAGCTTGCGCGTGATGATCTTACCGTCCTTGACGATATACGCATTGTTGGACGTTCCTTCGGTCACGAACCCGTCTTGCACCATCCACGCGTCATCTGCGCCCGCTTTCTTGGCCATCATCTTGCCCATCGACGGGTACAAAAGCTGCACCGTCTTGATATCGCGCCGCCCCCAGCGAATATCCTCGATAGAGATCACCTTGATACCTTCTTTCGACGCCGCGCTATCCGCCAGCCCCGGTTTATTCTGTGTAAACAGCACAATCGTCGGGGGCGTATCCTCCGGCGGAAAGGCAAAATCCCGGTCCCCCGGCGCGCCGCGCGTGATTTGCAGATAGACCAGCCCTTCGTCGATCTCATTCACACGAACCAACTCGCGATGCACTTCCAGCAGGTCCTCTTTGGCGATCGGGTTCTGCATCTCCAACTCATCAAGGGAACGTTGCAGCCGCACTGCATGCCCCTCAAAGTCGACCAGTTTCCCGCCAAGCACCGAGGTCACCTCATACACACCATCCGCCATCAGGAAGCCCCGATCAAAGATCGAAATCTTGGCTTCGGTTTCGGGCAGGTAGTCGCCGTTTACATAAACAGTGCGGGGCATAAGCTGGTCTCCTTCTGGACGGGAATGGCTGAGCGATATGTCAAGCGGCCTGCGCTCGCAAGGCATCCGGTGAAAGCGCGCCGCTTTGCAGCAGATGGCGCAACACTTCGGCAACCATGCGCGCGTCACCCAAAGCGTCATGGCCACGCGCGTCGGGCAGGCTGAGGCCGAAGTAGTCGAGCATAGTGTTGCTGCGCAGCCCGTGAATATCGTCCAGCGGCACACCGGCTTTGACGAACAATTCCGGCGCATTGCCAAATCGGGTTGCAGGCAAAGGCGGCGCAATCCCGGCCACATAGCAGCTAATCGCCATCATATTGAATTCATCTTTTCCCCAAGCCCAGAGCATATCGCGCTCGGCAAAGGTCTCTAACCGCAAGAGGGCCTCAGCCAAGGGAACACCTTCGGCTGCAAGCCGATCTTCAGTAACACCCGTAAGTTTGGCATTCAGCGGGTGCAGCTCAAGCGCGGTCCCATCGCGGCCCAGCGGCGAAATCAGCACCTCAAAGCGCTCCAGCGCATCAAACGGGGCTGAGAGGGACATGCGAACCGCGCCGATTTGGAACACGATCGGGTCCGGATCCATCGGGCCGCACCAAAAACGCTGCGGTGCGCCGGGCGCAGTTGCGAATTCGCAGTCATAGATGACGGCAGTTTGGCTCATCCCCAAAGCTCCTTTTCGGGCGGATGCACGCCGCTTGCATCAAACCGAAGCGGCGTCGCCCGGTCCTCGGCCAGCAGCAGCGGACCATCAAGGTCTACAACCGCCGCGCCTTGGGCAACCAGCGTGGCAGGGGCCATCGCCAGCGATGAGCCGACCATACAGCCCACCATGACTGAATACCCGTCCGCCAAAGCCACCTCGCGCAAAGCCAGCGCCTCGGTCAGCCCGCCGGTTTTGTCCAGCTTGATATTCACCATATCGTACTTGCCCTTCAG
>CAZPXE010000127.1:0-8232 GCA_964590545.1 uncultured Rhodobacterales bacterium
GCGCGCGTGCGTTCGGGTTGGCTGTGCCATGTGACGTGGACGCTTTTGACGAGGCGTGTGAGCATATTCTGCTCGAACACTGCAACAGCGGGACTTTGGTCGGTTGCTTTCGGATGATGCCCCTTACCGGGGATCGTATATCCGCCAGTTATTCCGCGCAGTATTATGAGTTGTCCGGACTTGAAGCCTATGACGGCAAAATGGTCGAAATGGGCCGTTTTTGTCTGCATCCGAATTGGCCGGACCCAGATATTCTACGCCTCGCTTGGGGCGCGATGACTCAATATGTGGACCGGGACGGCGTGGACCTTCTGTTTGGGTGCTCTTCATTCGCTGGAACCGAACCCAAAGGGTATCTGGACGCGTTCGCAATGCTTCGTGATCGCCATCTTGCGCCCAAGCGCTGGTTGCCACGGGTAAAAGCGCCGAATGTGTTTCGCTATGCCGCGCGTCTGCGGCGCAAGCCTGATCTGCGCAAAGCCATGGGGGCAATGCCACCGCTGTTGCGGACATATTTGATGATGGGCGGTTGGGTGAGTGATCATGCGGTTGTCGATAACGATATGAACACGCTGCACGTCTTCACCGGGGTTGAGATCGGAGCGATACCCCCGGCGCGCAAGCGACTCTTGCGGCAAGTCGCCGGGTAAATTGTTGGCGCTGCTTTTGATCCAGATTAAATTTGGGTCAGCACAAAGGGTTGTTGACCGCGCTCTGCCTCCCCTTTAGCAGGCCCATATGGCCCGTGTTCCTTTGCTCCAACTCTCTGATATCTCACTAACCTTCGGCGGCGCGCCGGTGTTTGACGGGCTATCGCTTGTCGTGCAGCCCGGTGACCGGGTGGCGCTGGTCGGGCGCAACGGGTCGGGCAAGTCAACGCTGATGAAGGTCATGGCAGGGCAGGTCGAAGCTGATCGCGGCGAACGCGTAGCCGGGCCGGGCATCTCGGTCGGTTACATGGAGCAGGAACCGGAATTGTCTGGGTTTGCGACGCTTGGCGATTTTGCTTCCAGCGGTTTGGAACCCGGAGAGCTTTACCGTGTGGAGCGCGCGGGCGAGGGCCTCAAGTTCGATCCCAGCCGCGCGGTTGAAACGTCTAGCGGCGGTGAGCGACGGCGGGCCGCGTTGGCCAAACTGCTGGCTGAAGAGCCGGATTTGATGTTGCTGGACGAGCCGACAAACCACCTTGATATCCAAGCGATCGGTTGGCTTGAAGAGGAGTTGAAGGCAACGCGCGCGGGTTTTGTCCTGATCAGCCACGACCGTGCATTTTTGCGTGAACTTTCCCGTGCAACTCTCTGGATCGACAGAGGAAAGGTGCGCCGCCAAGAGAAGGGGTTCGACACTTTTGAGGCTTGGCGCGATACTGTTTGGGCAGAAGAAGACGTCACCCGCCATAAGCTGAACCGAAAGATCAAAGCTGAAGCGCGTTGGGCGGTTGAAGGCATTTCAGCCCGGCGCAAGCGCAATCAGGGACGGGTGCGGGCCTTGCAGGACTTGCGCGCCGAACGGGCCGCGCAGATCACGCGGCAGGATACGGCAGCGATGGCGTTGGATGCAGGGCAGAAGTCTGGGCGCAAGGTGATTGAGGCGACAGGGATTTCTAAGGCTTACGACGATAAGCTCATTCTTAAGCCGTTTGATGCCAAGATCATGCGCGGCGACCGGGTGGCATTGGTCGGGCCCAATGGCGTCGGGAAAACAACGCTTATCAAGATGTTGATTGCGCAGGAAGAACCAGATGCGGGTGCGGTTACGCTTGGCACCAATCTGGAAATTGCGTGGTTTGATCAGAACCGCAGCCAGTTAGACCCAGAGGCGACGCTGTGGGACAGTCTGACCTATGATCCTGAAATGCGCGTGCGGGGGCAGGCGGATCAGGTCATGGTGCGGGGGCAGCCGAAGCATGTTGTGGGCTACCTCAAGGAGTTTCTGTTCGACGAAGGGCAGGCGCGCGCGCCAGTTAAGTCATTGTCTGGCGGCGAAAAAGCGCGGCTATTGCTGGCGCGGATCATGGCACGGCAGAGCAATCTTCTGGTGCTGGATGAGCCGACGAATGATCTGGATGTCGAGACGCTGGATCTGCTGCAAGACTTGCTGGAAAGCTACGCCGGGACCGTGCTGTTGGTCAGTCACGACCGGGACTTCATTGACCGTGTGGCGGTAACGACGATTGCGATGGAAGGTGATGGCCACGCCACGATCTATGCAGGCGGTTGGAGTGATTATCGCAGCCAGCGCCGGGTGAATGACGCGCCGGAATCCGTTGAAAAGGCGAAGGTATCCAAATCAAAGCCCGCGCAGGAGAAGTCGAAGCCAAAAGGCCTTAGCTTCACTGAAAGCCATAGGCTCGAAGCGCTCCCGGCAGAAATGGACCGGCTGACGGCGGAGATTTCAAAGCTGGAAGAGTTGCTGTCCGACGCAGAGCTTTTCACGCGCGAGCCCGTGAAATTCCGCAAGGCGAGCGAGGCCCTTGCCGAGCGGCAAGCAAAGCTTTCGGCGGCTGAAGAAGAATGGTTAGCTTTGGCTGAAAAGGCCGAAGCTTAGAGCAAATTCGCGCCCCAGCACGCGTTATTTCGGGTCTTTGTCGTCTGACCGATGGCGCCAAACGAAATACCACTGTGCGAACAAATACACAGGCACGGATAAAACAACGATCCAAGCCAGCCATGGCATGCCAAAGATCAGACCTTCGGGATCAAGTCCTCGGGTTTGCTCCACGCCTTAGTCTTTGCCGCGATAGGGTTCGACATATTGCAGGGCCATGTCCCACGGGAAAAAGATCCATGTGTCCTGAGACACGCCCGTGATGAAATCATCGACCTGCTTTTCACCTGCGGGTTTGGCATAGACCGTTGCGAAATGCGCGTTGGGGTAAAGCGAGCGGACCAATTCCAGCGTTTTTCCCGAATCTACAAGGTCATCTACAATAAGAACGCCGGTCCCGTCGCCCATCAGTGCCGCGTCGGGCGATTTCAGCACTTCTGCTTCGCGTTGATGGTCCGCTTTGCCACCGCCTGAGTGATAGGATTTGACCGATATCGTGTCGACTGTGCGGATATCGAGTTCGCGCGCCACAATCATCGCCGGGGCCATGCCGCCGCGGGTGATGGCGACGACGGCTTTCCACTCGCCGTTGTTGGGGCCTTTGCCATCCAGCCGCCATGCCAATGCGCGGCTGTCGCGGTGAAGTTGGTCCCAGGATACGTGGAAGCCTTTTTCGTGAGGCAGACGGTCAGCCATCGCGGTTACCCCTTGCTCATGTCTGGGGCGTCTACGGCTTTCATGCCAACGACATGATAGCCCGCGTCCACATGCAGGTTCTCGCCGGTTGTGCCGCTGCCCAGATCCGACAGCAGGAACAGCGCGGCCTTGCCAACATCATCAATTGTCACATTGCGGCGCAGGGGCGAATTGTACTCGTTCCACTTCATAATGTAGCGGAAGTCGCCAATGCCGGACGCAGCAAGCGTTTTGATTGGTCCGGCGGAAATCGCGTTTACGCGGATACCGTCCTTGCCGAGGTCTTCCGCGAGGTACTGAACCGAGGCCTCAAGCGCGGCCTTTGCAACACCCATGACGTTGTAATGAGGCATAACCTTTTCCGCGCCATAATAAGTGAGTGTTATGGCTGAGCCGCCAGGGGGCATCATCTTTTCAGCGCGCTGCATAACTGCAGTAAATGAATAGACCGAGATATCCATCGACATCTGAAAATTGCCGCGCGATGTGTCGACATACCGCCCACGTAATTCGTTCTTGTCGGAAAACCCAATCGCGTGGACGACGAAATCCAGTGTGCCCCAGCGTTCTTTCAAGTCAGAAAATAGTGCGTCGAGAGACGTTTCATCGCTGACATCACAGGGCAAAACGATGTCGGACCCAAGCTGAGCAGCCAAAGGGCCAACCCGCTTTTTGAGTGCTTCGCCTTGATAGGAAAAAGCCAGTTGGGCACCATGTTCAGCCAAGCTGCGGGCGATGCCCCAAGCGATGGATTTATCATTCGCCAGGCCCATAATGAGCCCGCGCTTGCCTGCCATCAATTGAGTCATGTCTGCTGGCCCCCGCCTTACTGTACCGTTCCCGATGCTTTAGGCGATTGGCACAAGCGCATCAAGCCATTGCCGTTCACCGGGTCGCAGTCTAAGTGGCAATGAAAGGAGTGCCGATATGTCAGAGCGGGACGGAATTTTTGCAGGCGATGATCCATTTGCGCTGGCGCGCGCATGGCTTACAGAAGCGACAGCCAGTGAGCCAAACGATCCGAACGCAATCGCGCTGAGCACTGTTGATGCAGATGGTATGCCAAATGCAAGAATGGTATTGCTAAAGGAAATTGAAGACGACGCATTTGTGTTTTACACCAATTACACATCTCAGAAGGCAAAAGAACTCGACATTGCCGGGAAGGCAGCGTTTGTTTTGCACTGGAAGTCTCTGAGGCGGCAAATTCGTGTGCGCGGAACGATAGTGAAAGAGGATGGTCCACAAGCGGACGAATATTTCAATTCGCGTTCGCTTAAAAGCCGTTTGGGTGCTTGGGCATCAGATCAAAGTGCCCCCCTTGCGTCCCGCGCAGCGCTTGTGGCAGAGGTGGCAAAGGTAACGGCTCAACAGGGTCCGAACCCAACTCGGCCTCCGTTTTGGGGCGGGTACAGGTTAACGCCCGTCGAGATTGAATTTTGGGCAGACGGTGCATTTCGTTTGCATGATAGGTTTCAGTGGAGGCGTGATGAAATAGCCTCAAAGTGGTGTGTGCAAAGGCTAAACCCCTGATGCGTCGGCGAAAATCCGCGTGAAGTGCATTTAGTTTACGAGTTTACGTGGGAAAACCGCTTGAAAAGGCCGGTAAATCCGGTGAAAGCTGTGACAAAACGCGCCGAACCAATGGCGGCAGAAAACGAGACTCTGACTTGACAGATGAAACGACACAAGTGACCGAACGGGTCCCGGGACACGTGAAGTGGTTCGACCCGGTAAAAGGTTTCGGATTTGTGGTGGCCGATGAGGGTGGCCCTGATATCCTGTTGCACGTCAATGTGCTGCGCAATTTTGGCCAAAGCAGTATTGCAGACGGCTCTGGCGTGGAAATTGCAGTGCAGCGCACCGATCGGGGCAGCCAAGCCACCGAGATTTACCGTATCGACCCTCCACCGCAGGAAGATGGCGCGCCGCTGGCCGATATCGCGCTGTTGGACGAGGGCGAGCTTAGCTCAACGCCGTTACAGCCCGCACGGGTCAAATGGTTCGACAAGGCCAAGGGCTTCGGCTTCGCGAATGTGTTTGGCAAACCTGAAGACGTGTTCTTGCATGTTGAAGTGCTCCGCCGCTCTGGTTTGAGTGATTTACAGCCGGGTGAGGCGTTGGCCCTGCGGGTTGTCGATGGCAAGCGAGGGCGCATGGCGGCAGAGGTTGTGGCATGGGAAGCAGGTCTGGCGCAATCAGACGACTGATTTCAGCAACGACAGTGTTGGTCTGTTGCGCGGCAACGGCCCAGTCCGAGTGTCGCGTGGATCAGGTCAAGCTGCGCGGCGATTGGGGGCAGGCGCGGTTTACCGTAGAGATTGCCGATGATCAGGCAGAACGCGCACAAGGATTGATGCATCGCGAAAGCATGCCGCAATCTTCCGGGATGCTGTTTATCTATGAACGCCCGCAGCTTCTGTCATTTTGGATGCGCAACACTCTGATCGAGTTGGATATGTTGTTTATCGACCCGGATGGCGTCGTCAGACACATTCACAACCGCGCACAACCACTTGATGAAACACCAATTTCCGGCGGACGCGGTTTGATCTCCGTGCTGGAGATCAATGGTGGGCTGGCCCAACGTATGGGAATAAGTGTCGGGGCTGAAGTTCAACACCCGGCTTTTGGCGATGCAGCCGCTTGGCCCTGCTCGAAATAGTGCCCACAGACTGAAGCGCTTGCGCGATCGGCTAGCCGCAGCACCCGCTGGTGCATGTTGTTACAGCCGATGGCTGCAGATCTTCTGGAGACACATCGATTTCTCCTGTCAACGCGGGTAGGGGCACCTGCAACGCATCAGATACTTTCAACAGCACGGTTTCAGCAACCATCGCCGTTTTGGCCGTTTCAAGCTTGGTCAATTGCCGTTCTGTCAAACCGGTCAGCTTGGCTAACTTCGGACGTCCGATCTTGCGCGCTTTGCGGATCGATTTAAGGCGGGTTGCATCAACAGCGATATCGGCCATGTTTTTTGGGCTCCGAATGTCATTTCAGAGGGCACTGTCACTATTTCGGAAGCCATTCAAGGCAATCTACGAGCAACAACCGCGCGCCTCATGAAAAATCCCTGCAAATAAATTTCAGTTTGCACTTTCCAATGTGCTTCGCGCCGAGTATGCAGCGCCCACGGTCCGGAGCGTGGCGCAGCCTGGTAGCGCACCTGTTTTGGGTACAGGGGGTCGGAGGTTCGAATCCTCTCGCTCCGACCACTTTTCTTCTCACATCATCCTGTACCAAGCGCGCCAATAGGCGATTTGCGCGCCGACTCGTTGTGTCCGGATATACAGGATCACCCCATATATTGTGTGTCGCCCGCGAGCCGGGACACAACAGGTAGCGGTTTGCGCTGACGTGATCTCGTCAAATTGAGGGACATCTGCGCAACAGAAACGGAACATTTGACCTGGCAAACAGTGCTTCGAAAAAAAGTTTTTGCGGGGGATTAAGTTGCCGCGAATGTACGCTGCATTGCAGCAATTCTGTGGATAACTTCAAGTATCGGTTCAACCCGCTGGCCCAACCACCAACACAGACACAAAAATTTCACATTTGGGTGTGCTGCCCGAATCCACCCCCCGCTGTGAGGAATTTTGGGATGAATCAGCGCGGGCCTTCAGACCCGAAGATTCAACCGACGCGTCAAGGAGTTCTTTGGGCAGAACGCGGTAAAAAATCCGTTGACGATGCGCGGTCCGATACGGCAAGTTGTGCAAGCGGTCGGCACAGCCACTAAATGTAGTGCTGCACACAAGGCACTCGGCGGACCGTACGGGGACGAAAGTCTAAACTATTTTTACGGTGGAAACGCCGCCCAATGCGCGTCTGGCGACGGAAGCGCACGAGACACTCTTTGCCGCGAAGCTGAGCTCGCGGCACGGACAACAGCGCTTAAGCGCGATCGGTCCTCGGTGCGCATGCCGGGACTTTGACAGAACCAAACAAGCTGGAGCGAGGCAGCCATGAAAATAGACCGTACATTCACCAAGGACGGCGCAGACGCATATGCGGACCTGACCTTTGTGAAGACCGCGTCGGAGATCCGGAACCCGGATGGAACCATCGTGTTCCGTCTGGACGGCGTTGAAATCCCCGATAGCTGGAGCCAAGTGGCCAGCGACGTGATCGCGCAGAAATACTTCCGCAAAGCGGGCGTGCCATCGAAGCTGATGCGCGTGAAGGAAGAGGGCGTACCGGAATTCCTGTGGCGCTCGGTGCCTGCCGACGGCGCAGAGATGGGTGGTGAGACCTCCTCTAAGCAAGTGTTCGACCGTCTGGCCGGCGCGTGGACCTACTGGGGCTGGAAGGGCGGCTATTTCTCGACTGAGGAAGACGCGCGCGCCTATTTTGATGAGATGCGCTACATGCTGGCGACCCAGCGCGCTGCGCCGAACTCGCCGCAATGGTTCAACACGGGCCTGCACTGGGCCTACGGGATCGACGGCCCCGCGCAGGGGCACCACTATGTCGACTACAAGACCGGCAAACTGACCAAGTCGA
Organism: uncultured Rhodobacterales bacterium; assembly: GCA_964590545.1. Lineage (GTDB taxonomy): Bacteria > Pseudomonadota > Alphaproteobacteria > Rhodobacterales > Rhodobacteraceae > Aliishimia. The sequence continues at coordinate 7,747 of CAZPXE010000127.1, forward strand.
AATCCAGCTATGAGCATCCGCAGCCTCATGCGTGCTTTATCCAAGGCGTGCAGGATGATCTGGTGAATGAAGGCGGGATCATGGATCTGTGGGTCCGCGAAGCGCGCCTGTTCAAATACGGCTCCGGCACCGGCACCAACTTCTCGCATCTGCGCGGCGAGGGCGAGAAACTGTCAGGCGGCGGTAAATCCTCCGGCCTGATGGGCTTCCTGAAAATCGGTGACCGCGCAGCGGGCGCGATCAAGTCCGGCGGCACGACACGCCGCGCGGCCAAGATGGTGATTGTCGATGCGGACCACCCGGATATCGAAGATTTCATCAACTGGAAGGTGATTGAAGAGCAAAAAGTGGCGAGCATCGTCGCAGGCTCCAAGATGCACGAGATGAAGCTGAACGCGATCTTTGACGCGATCAAAGCCTGGGACGGCACTGCAGAAGACGCCTATGATCCGAACGCGAACCCGCAGCTGAAATCGGCTGTGCGCG
>CAZPXE010000128.1:0-8229 GCA_964590545.1 uncultured Rhodobacterales bacterium
CCATCGGCGTCAAGGAAATCGAGACTGTCGTGGCCAAGATCGCCCGGATCCCGCCGAAGAGCGTGTCGAAAGACGATGCCCAAGTGCTGCGCGATCTGGAAGTCAGCCTCAAGCGCGTGGTGTTCGGGCAAGATACGGCAATCGAAGCGCTGTCTTCCGCGATCAAACTGGCCCGTGCGGGCCTGCGCGAGCCGGAAAAACCCATTGGCAATTACCTGTTTGCAGGCCCTACCGGCGTCGGCAAAACGGAAGTCGCCAAACAGCTTGCTGACACACTTGGCGTGGAAATGCTGCGCTTCGATATGTCCGAATATATGGAGAAGCACGCGGTGTCCCGCCTGATTGGCGCGCCTCCCGGGTATGTCGGCTTTGATCAAGGCGGTATGCTCACCGACGGCGTCGACCAGCATCCGCATTGTGTGCTGCTGCTCGATGAGATGGAAAAGGCGCACCCGGATGTATATAACATCCTGCTGCAAGTGATGGATCACGGCACCCTGACCGACCACAACGGTCGCACAGTCGATTTCCGCAATGTCATCCTGATCATGACCTCTAACGCAGGCGCGGCCGAGCAGGCGAAAGCCGCCATTGGCTTTGGGCGCGACCGTCGTGAGGGTGAGGATACCGCCGCCATTGAGCGCACCTTCACACCGGAATTCCGCAACCGTCTGGATGCGGTTATCTCCTTCGCGCCGCTGCCGAAAGAGGTGATCCTGCAAGTGGTTGAGAAGTTCGTGCTGCAACTGGAAGCGCAGCTTCTGGATCGCGGTGTGACGATTGAGCTGACCAAACCGGCTGCGGAGTGGCTGTCAGACAAGGGCTATGATGACAAAATGGGCGCGCGCCCACTAGGCCGCGTCATCCAGGAGCATATCAAGAAGCCGCTCGCGGAAGAGTTGCTTTTCGGCAAGCTCGCCAAGGGCGGCGTGGTCAAGGTTGGCATCAAAGCAGGAGAATTGGACCTGAAAATCGAAGGTCCGGCCAAGCGCCAGATCGGCAAGAACAAACCACCGCTTCTGCCTGCGGACTGATGCGTTCCAGGACGCGGTGGGCACTTCAACCATTGCCCGCACCCCGTTTGCGCCAAGCACATAACGGGGTGCGGGTGACTATCACGACACGCGGTGCTCTATGAAGGGGTGGTTGCTTTCAGGCTGCCTTTGCGTTTTCTCGTTCGCCAGTTCTGTGCTGGCGCAAGATTTTTCGTTGATCTCACCCGTCGATTGTGACGTTGGCGAAGATCAACGGTGCTACATCCAACATTACGTGGACCGCGACCCGAGTGAGGGGCAGGCAGATTTTCTGTGCGGCAAGACAACCTATGACGGGCACAAGGGCACTGACTTTGCCTTGCGCTCTCGCGCCGAGATGACGCGCGGCGTTGCTGTTCTCGCTGGGGCGCCGGGCACGGTCCGCGCTGTGCGCGATGAGATGCCGGATAAACTCTTCGATCCGGAAACGGACACAGCGGCTTTGCGCGGACGCGATTGTGGCAATGGTGTCGTCGTCGCGCATCAGAACGGCTGGGAGACGCAATACTGCCACTTGCGCCTTGGGTCGATACGTGTGCGCAAAGGCGATCAAATTGCCGCTGGGCAAACACTTGGGCTGATCGGCATGTCCGGTCGCGCCAGTTTCCCACACCTGCATCTATCGGTCCGCCAAAACGGCGAAACCGTGGATCCGTTTCGCCCTATGGGCGGCGCGGCCACGTGCGGTGCGGCACAGAATCCGCTTTGGACCGTCAGCTTTGACACCCAAGCTACAGGCTTGATATCCGTAGGATTTTCCGACGGGGTTCCAGATTACGACGCGATCAAGGACGGCACCGCGCATCGGCCTGAAGTGACGCAAGCCAGCCCGGCTGTCGTCCTTTGGGGCTACGGGTTTGCCAGTGAGCCGGGTGATATCCTGCGCCTCGACATTTCTGGACCGGATGGAGCCACCGTGTTCAGCAAAGATGTCGAACTGACCCGCCGCCAAGCCGCATATTTCCGCGCGGGCGGTCGCAAAACGCAAGGTGCGGACTGGTTTCGTCCCGGAACCTATCGCGGGACGGTCACACTTATCCGGGGCGGGAAGGTCGTTAGCGATCAAACGGCCGAGCTAACGGTCACTTCTCGGTAAACTTGATCTCAATCCGTCTGTTCTGCGCGCGCGCCTCAGGCGTATCCGACAGATTGATCGGCTGATATTGCCCGAACCCATTGGCCGAAAGCCGATCCGGCGGCAGCCCAAGGAAGTTCACCATATAGCGTACCACCGACAAGGCCCGCGCCTGACTCAGTTCCCAATTGTCCCGGAACTGTCCTGACCCGGATAGCGGCACATTGTCCGTATGCCCATCCACTTGCAGAACCCAATCGATTCCATCGGGAATCTCTCCTGACACCTGCCGTAAGATACTGGCAATCTTGGCTATTTCCGCTTGCCCTTCCCGAGATAGCTGCGCCGCACCGGGGGCAAACAACACCTCGGAAGAGAAGACAAAGCGATCGCCAACAATCCGCACCCCATCTTGTGTGCCCAGCAAGTCGCGGAGTTGGCCAAAGAATTCGGAGCGGTATTTTTCGAGATCCTGCGCTTCGGCCTCAAGCCGCTTGCGCTCTTCCTCGCGCTCAATTCGGGCGCGCTCGGCCTCCTCCTCCAACTCGCGGCGTGCGCGCTCGGCCTCTTCCTCCAACTCGCGGCGCGCGCGGGCGGCTTCTTCTTCGAGGCGGCGGCGTTTTTCTTCTTCAAGCTGGCGGCGGGCGCGTTCTTCGGCGGCGACACGGGCCAGCGCTGTATTTAGCTCAGATCCAAGCGATTGAAGTTGAACGTCTTTCGCGGCATCGGCAGTCTTCGCAGCATCCAACAGCCCCTGCAATTCGCCAAGCTGGGTGCGCAGGGCGGCGACCTGTTGGTTCAATAGTTCGGTCTGCCGCTGCGCCTCGCTGCTCGCCTCTTGCTGCGAGGCAAGTTCCTGTTGCGCGGTTGCCAGAAGCGCAGCGCGCCAATCGGCTTCGTTTGCCTGCTGTTGCGTTTGCTGTTCGGCGGCGAGTTTTTCGGCCAGCGCGCGGGCCAGTTGCGCGCGCAAGTCTGCGCGCGAGGTTTCCGTGCTGTTGGCTGTATCTTGCAGACGCGCCAGCGCGGCTTGCAGCGAATCCCGCTCGGCCGTCAGGGCTGCACGTTCGGAACGCAGACGATTGGCGGTGCTGCGCAGGCCATCCAGTTCCGCCGTTAACGTCGCGCGGTCAGATTGCAGGCTTTCGGCAGTTCCGCGCAGACCATTCAATTCTGTTTCCAATTCGGCGCGGTTTGTGCGCAACGCTTCGACGGTTTGGCGCACGCCGCTCAATTCCGCTTCCAACTCGGCCACGCGCGTTTGCGCGGCCTCTGCTGTCAATCCGACCTCGGCGCGATCCGAGCGCAAGGCGTCCGCCGCCTGTTGCAAGCGCGCCAATTCGGCTTCCAGCGCGGCCACGCGGGTTTGCGCCGCTTGCGAGGACTGCTCTGCCGTGTCCCGGTCGCCCTCAAGTTGCTGGATCGTCGAAACCGCCGTCGCCAAACGCCCATTCATGTCAGAGATGTCCGCCTGAAGCTGCTGCCGTTCAATCTCAAGCGTGGCAATCCGGCTTTCGGCCTCTTGCACTGCGTCGGAACGGGCGGCTTCCAAATTCTCCAACTGTAAAAGCGCTGCCAAAAGCTGGTCGTCCAAATCCGCTTCAACCGCGCGGGCGGCGGCGAGCAAGGTCAGCGTGTCCTCCGCCGCTTGCCGCTGTTCTTCCAGCGCAAGGGTCATTGCGGTCAGTTCCGCATCCGCATCTGCGAGCCTTTGGCGCAACGCTTCGGCTGCGGCGGCTTCGGCGAGGCGGGCGGCTTCTTCGTCGCTCAAGGCGGCTTGGGTTTGCTCCAACGCGTCTGTCCGGGCGCTAAGCGCTTCTGTCCGAGCGGCCAAATCCGTCTCTGCCGTCTCCGCTCGGGTTTCCAGATCGGCGATCAAAGCTTCCAACGCTTCGCGCCGGGCGGCGGCAAGGCGGGCGGTTTCGACACCCGCGTCAATCTCTGTGCGCGCTTGCGCCAAAGCGAGGTTCAACGCCTCTTGCTCAGACAAAAGCGTTTCTTGTCGCGCCTCCAGAGCGTCACGCGCCGTTTCCAGTTCAGCACGCGCCGTTTCCAAATCAGCGTTTTCGCCTTGAAGAAGCGCAATTTGGTCCCGCGCCCCGTCCCGCTGTGAAATCAGCGCGGCCACCTGCGCTTCGAAACTGGTGATCTGGGTTTCCGCCTGCGTCAAGGCGGACGCGGTTTGGTCCCGCTGTGCCGTCAGTGCGGCGATTTGATCCCGCGCCTGTGCCAGTGTGTCGGCCGTCTGGTCCCGTTCGGATGTCAGCGCCGCAATGCGTTGATCGCGCACATCCAATGTGGCGTTAAGCGAACCGACACGGGCTTCCAATTCAGCACCGCGCTGTTCCTCAAGGCCCAGCGCATTCGCCAGAGCCGCAACTTCTCCGGCCAGTTCGTTGAGTTCAGATTCCTGCCCCGTAATCGTCTCACGCAGGGTGAACAGCACGATCATGAAGATCGACAGCACGAAGAATAGAACCAGCAGCAGACCCGTCATTGCGTCTACGAAGCCCGGCCAGATCGAGGCCTGAAACCGTTGCCCGGTGCGCCGCGACAGGGCCATCGGTTACTCCTCTGGTCCGGTCTTGGCCCGCAGTTTACGCGGCGCGTTTCGCTCGCCCTGCACCACTTTGATAAGCGCGTTCAGATCGCCGCGCAGCTCGGTCATGCTTTCCTGACGCCCGGCGCTGATTTCTTCGAGGATACGCAGCATTTGCACGTCGATCGAGCGCAAACGCATCCGGCTTTCCGCATCAATACCGTCGCCCGGCCCCTGCCCTTCGAAATACGTGACCAGCTTATCCTGCCCATCGGCGACCCGTTCCAAGGCTTGGGTCGTGGTACCGCCCGTGTCGACCTTGTCGGCCAGCGCGCCCACCGCATCAGCGAGGCGGCTCAGCTTTTCTTCGAGCAAAGAGCGGCTCACATCCGATTGCGTGAACATCTGTTGCAGGCTTTCCATCTGCTCGGACATGTGGTCGATCATGGACGCCATCGCGCCCGCCTCGCCCGTGGGCGCATCATCGCCGCTGGCGAAACCAACGCGGGTGATGGAGCTGAGCCATTCCTCAAGCTCGCGGTAAAAGCGGTTCTGCCCGTGGCCCGCGAACAGCTCCAGCAGCCCCACAACCAGCGAGCCTGCCAGCCCCAGCAAGGACGACGCAAAGGCCACGCCCATCCCGCCAAGCTGCGCTTCAAGCCCGGTCATCAGGCGGTTGAACACCTCAACCCCGCCTTCGCCTTCTTGGGGGGCGAGCGAGCGGATCGTGTCCACCACCGCCGGAACAGTCGTGGCGAGACCATAGAACGTGCCCAAAAGGCCCAGGAAAATCAGCATATTGACGATGTAGCGGGTGATTTCCCGCGCCTCGTCGATCCGCGTGGCGACAGAGTCTAGAATAGACCGGGTTGAGGACGCATTGATCTGGCTTCGCGCCCCGCGCGCGCGCAGCAGTGTCGCCAGCGGGGCCAGAAGTTGCGGGGCCTTGCCCAGATCGGCGCTTTCCGCAGCAAACCGTTCAATCCAGCGGACCGACCCGATCAATTGCACCAACTGCCAGAAACAGGCGACCACCCCGATCACAAACACAAACAGGATGAACCCGTTCAGGTAAGGGTTGGCTTGAAACACGGGCAACACCCGCGGCAACGCCACGAAGGCACCGAAACCGGTCAGCCCCAATGCCAGAAGCATCAGCGTGACCTGCCGCACCGGTTGCGAGAATTGAGGTCGGGCCTTGCGTTCCCCTTGCGCCATTTGCTGCTCCGCCCGGTTCCTCCGGGTGCCTATCTTGTATCGTCCTGCAAACCCTACACCATAAATTGGTGTAAGCACCAAGAAATTATACGCAAATCGCCCTGACGCGCTGCACGAGCCAGTCCAAATCAGCGTCTTGCAGACCCAATTCGCTCAAATGGCTGGCGGTGTTGTAAAGATACTCGGTATTCGGCCCGCGCCCACCGAGTGCTTTGGCGATGATTTGCGCCTGCTGTTCCAATGGCATTCCGGCGCAGTATTGCTGATGATCTTGATTGATGATGTAGCACAGCGCAGGCACATGGCGGCCATCGGTCAGGCCTACGTCGAGCACCTGTTCCACATAGGCCGAGGATATGAGCTCGCGCGCGCGCAGATAGGTCAGCGTCGCGTCTTCTTCCCCCTCTGCCACGCGCAGCGCGACCCCTTCGCAGGATGCGCCCGGCACGGCATCAAGGGCAAGGACGAGGCCCGGATCCTCCTCGGTTCCGCGATGATGGATCGACCACATGCAGAAGGACCGCGCATAGTCCGGCAGGCGCGCAATGACCTGTTCGGCCACCGGAAAACCGGGGTTCCATAACAGGCTGCCATAGCCAAACACCCACATTGCCATCGCTCTGGTCCTTTCGTTGCCCTGCCTGTAAAGCCTGCAAAGGCAAGTTGAAAGGGCGCGTATGCGCAAGGTGTTGTGGCTTTTCGTGGTTTTGGCGCTGCTGTTTTGCGGCTGGTGGGGCGTGGCCACGTGGTCGGTCAAATCCGGCGCGTATGGCTGGCTTGACGAGCGGCGGGCCGAGGGGTGGCAGGCGGATGTCGCGGCAATTTCCTCTGGCGGGTTCCCGTCCGAGGTGCGCACCGTGCTCACCGACCTCGCCCTCACTGACCCAACGACCGGGCTATCGCTCGCTTTGCCAGACTTTACGCTCGCCGGGCGGACGCTTTGGCCGGGCGATGTGCATGTGACCTTGCCTGCCGCGCCAATCACACTGGCCACGCCAACGGGCCGCGCGGATCTGAGCGTGGATGAGGGCCGCGCCGATCTGAACCTTGCTCCGGGAACGGCGCTGGAACTCAGGAACCTGTCTTTCACCTCTGGCCCTTTTCGCACGGAGAGCCCGGCCGGCGGGCTGTTTGCCGGCAATTCGGCTGAAATCCGTATGATCCAGCAAGACGGGTTTCGCGGCAGCTATGATCTGACCCTGCATATCGGCCAGTTTACTCCGGGCGCAGTGCCACGCGCGGCGCTGCTGATCCCAGCCGATTGGCCGCTGGTCTTCACCGCGCTGCGTGCGCAGGCGCAGGTGACATTCGACCGCCCTTGGGACCGCCGCGCTGTCGAGGACCGACGCCCACAGCCCCGCCGGATCGAGCTGCAAGATGCGGATGTTCACTGGGGCGAGGTGCGCTTGCGCCTGACTGGCACATTGGACGTGGACGACAGCGGTGTTCCGAGCGGTCCCATCACGATCAAAGCCGAAAACTGGCAATCCATGCTGAGCCTTGCGGAAACCTCCGGCATGCTCCCGCCCGAGTTGCGGCCCACCGTCGAAGGCGTGCTGTCCTCGCTTGCTGCCGGGTCAGGGCGGACGAATGATCTGGACGTGACGCTGGACTTGGACGGCGGTTTGATACGTATGGGCTTCCTACCCATCGCCCCAGCACCAAGATTTGTTATAAGGTAAAGCTACTTACAATACGGCCCGCTGCGATAGCGCGCGGTGTCGAAATGGAAGTGATCGCGGTGGAACCGGTCAGAATTCGGCCCCAGAACCGTGCCAAACGGCCCACACGCGTCCTTATGCACCTTGCGCAGCGCCCGCGACGCGCCGCGCGCTTTCCAGCCTTTCAGCACCGTGATCATCTGCCCGTCGCGCATCTGGAACCCGGACACATCGACCGCCTTGCCCCGCCCATGCTCGGAAATCCGCCCGCCGGGTTGGTTGTTGCGGGTCCGGCACGCATAATGGGCCGCGATGCGCAGTTTTTGCAAGCCGCCGCCTGTGCCGCGGAACGCCGGGATCGCACTCTTTTTCACCCATGTATTCAGAGCCTTGGCAGTGGGACAATCAATCGTCGCGGATTGTGTCAGCGCGACCCCCGACACGGACTTGACCCGCACTGCGTTCTGAATTCCGCACCCTTTGATCCGCCCCGGCACGAAGCCAACGACTTCACCCTGAATGTCGGTATTGCCGCAAACTGAGCCACGACGTTGCGCGCGGCGTGTCGCCATAGCGCGCTGCTCAAGCGAGCGAGGGCGCAATTCTGGCCGTAGCGAGAAACTGGCGGCTTGCGCGCTGATCTCGACGCTGCCAGCCGGAGGGTTGGCCGCAACCGACGGGTCAACTCGCGAGACAGCCGCAACC